>NZ_DIJR01000002.1:0-104580 GCF_002421245.1 Sphingobacterium sp. UBA5639 | reverse complement strand
AGCAAGCAAGCAAGCAAGCAAGTAAGTTCTATAAACAATGCCTTTTGAAGAGCTTTCCGCGTGGATGACAGAAGCAGTCAACTTGATGCGGTATTAAATTCAATTATTTATCTGCTGCTGTAATTAAGTCTGCAAATGATTGGCAATAGGATCTGGCCATAATATCCCAGCTATATTGTTTTAGGGTATTCTGTTTAAATTGTAGGCTTAGCTTTTTATAGTGGACTGGATCTTCTAAAATGGCTTGAAGTTGTTCGATCCATGCGTTTTGGTTTTCGCTTGGCAGGAGAAGCCCATTGTAATTGTGTGTAACGGCGCTTGTAATTCCTTCTAATTCGGCGGCAACAACAATTGTGCCTGCTGTGGAAGCTTCTAGGCAGACGAGCCCAAAGCCTTCCATATCACCGGCCATTTCAATATTGGGCATCAAAAAGGCCTGTGCGTTGGTCAGGAGGCTTTGCAGTTGTTCGAATGGAACTTTTCCAAGATGTTCAATTTTTTCGGGGTATGCTTTCAGTAATTTTCGGATGGCCCCTTGATCGGTGGGAAATCCGAGGAATAGGGTGATTAAATGATTTATCTTTTTTGGTGTAAGCTGCAATAGGCGTTCTTTCCATTGCGGTTTTTGATCGAATGGCCCCACCATTAGTAATTTGAAATCGCCCTGAATCGCGGGGATGACATGTTTCATCAACCACGAGAAGCCCTTCCGCTTAACAGGGCGTCCCAAAGTGATAAAATAGGGCCTGCTTTCGCAGGTTGGTTCATTGTTTTGAGTGGAGCAGTGTATCGGATCTACACCGTTGGGTATAACAATGATTTTGGATGGATCGATACCGCGTAACTGTGCGGCGTCGGCGGTGGCTTGGCTAACGGCAATAAGCTGATCAAAAGTGTTAAACCGCGGTATAATCTTACGTTGAAAATAACGAAGTGGAAAAACGATATCCAGACCGTGAAGCGTGACAGCACGTTTTAAATGGGTATATCCTTTGTGAAAAGAGGCGAAGGATGCAATTAATCCATCATTAAAGTGGATAAGCTTGATGCCGGGGTTATCGTTAATTTTGGCTAGAATGCGGCGATTCAGTAGGAAGAAGAAGGCTAAAAGAGGTTCCCTATTGTCATAGACTAAGGTGTGTACCTTCAAGTAAAGAGCCGCAGTATTGATCAGTTCAAAGCTTTGTTTTTCCATACCGCCAACACTTGGGGGATATTTGTGGCTGACAAAAAGTATTTCTATTTCAGAGGGGTACATGTACTGGTTTCTTTTTGATGCATAGATAAAATATAAAACCCAGTGCTACCCAGGTGAGCTGTCGGCCGCGACGTAATAATGAAGCACTGAGCCAAATACTACCTCCTGTAATACCGATCATATGGAGTAGGAGCTTATTGGCGATTTCTTCAATACCCAGTTGTCCTGGAATAAAAGCACCGATGCTTTTTAGCACAATGACGCTCATATCTACTATTAAACCATGTATTGGTTGTACTGAAACACCCAAAAATTTTAGAATATAATAGAATTCAAGGCTGCCAATAATCCAATGTAGTGCAAAAAGTAAGTAAGAATACCAAAAAACCTTATTTTGATGTTTATAAAAGTCTTTTACACTCCAAAGTAGTGACTGAACATGCGCTTGTGTTTTTCCAAAAGGTGTTGCTGTTGAAGCCTTGGTTTGTGAGGGACTTTTTGCAGCTATTAACCAGTAAAGTATCAAGATCATCAAAAGAAATAAGAACATACAGATCATATAAATTACTGGGCCTGCGTAGCGTATAATTTCATTTTTTAAAGGAGAAAATATCAACCAAATCATAGCAATCAAAAAGAGTGTCAATTGAGACAGTACGGCAGTAATACGGGATATTGCAACCGAATTCAATCCTTCTTTTAAAGGAATGTCATAACGGGTTATCAATTGTGCCTTTAATAAATCGCCACCGATAATGCTGGTGGGATTGAATAGTCCAACGGTTTCCCCGATTTGACGGACGGCAAAGAGTTCGAGCAGATTGACCTTCTTTTTTGCAGGGCCTAAACATATCCACCAAGCTAATGTACCTAAAAAATAGGCCGCGCAAGTTGTAAACAAAATAACGATGAAGCGATAACCAACAGAGGAGAGCTCTTTTTTCAACGCATTTAAATCGCTTTTCGCTAAAAAGATCGTGATGGACGCCAGAATCAAAAGTAAAAAAACACCTTTGATGAGTTGGCTTGGGTTTGTTAATTTGCCCATGCCAAATCGACTTCCTGTGTTTTGTCTATCAATAGTTCAATGTCATTAAAATAGCGTCCAGCTAGTCTATTCCAATCCAGTTGCCCAACATAGGATAGACCTTCAATGACGAGATTCTTTTTTAAGCTTGCGTCGGAGAGAATTTTTTTGAGGTAGTAAACATATCCAGCCGCATTTTCAGGTTGACACTTAAATCCATTTTTTCCGTGCTGAATCAAGGAGGCCGAGCCTCCGCCGTTGGCGATAACACAAGGAAGTCCGGATGCTAATGCTTCGACGACGACGTTTCCATACGTTTCTGAGACCGACGGAAAAACAAAGGCATCGGCCGAAGCATATAAAATTGCGAGCTCATCATGGCTTTTCTTTCCTAAGAAAATAGCTTTAGGCATCTCTTGCATCGCAATTATTTTGGCTGTTCCTTCACCGACAACAATGAAATTATAGTCGAGGTTTTGAGCCTGTATCTGTTGATAGATTTCAATAAGCGTTTTAATATTTTTTTCCCAGACGATACGACTGACAAAAAGGATTGTTGGTTTGTCATTCTTTGTGATGGTCTGCAGTTGAGATAGATTCTTTTTTTGGGGGTTAAACAGAGCTGTGTCTATTCCTCTTTGCCACAGTTTTAATCCTTCTTGTTGTAAGCCGATCTGCTGTAATTCATTTAGAATGGATTTGGTCGGTACATAGACAATATCACATTTGTTGTAAAAGTTATTCATTGCTTTTTTCATCCATTGTTCAGTCGGTTTGACTAAGGGTAATATGTTTTTGAAATAATAGGCAATGTATGAAATGAAGTGTGTATGATAGATTGTAAGGACAGGAATACCTTTCCGTTTGGCATAATTCAATGCAAAAAAACCTAAAAGGGAAGGAGTCGCAATATGGATCATGTCGGGAGCAAATTTATCTAAAGCGAGCTCAAGTTTCTTTTTAATAAGCTGTGGAATAGCGAGACAATAATCGTCATTGACCGGTATTTTGAATGTGGGAACCTTGTAAGAATGGAAAGTTCGAAATTGCGTAGGGCCGCCGCCATAAATAAAGAAATAGTTGAATTTCTGCTGGTCTATACGGTTTATCAGCTGAAACATTGTCCGTGATGCACCGTCAAAATCCTCGACGAGTATCTCTGTAAAGAAGGCTACCTTTCTCATGTTATTCTTATTAGGGGTTGTATAAAAATAGTTGAAAGCTGTAACCCCTATGCTATGCAGGTATTAACCTTTTGTCATTATAGTGTTTATAAATTATTAGTTTTTAATGATTTGTGCATGATTATTAAAAGTAGAATTAATTGAATATGATAATAGAGCTAATGTTGGTGGAGTACCTTTGGAGTGAACAAAATATTCAGTCCATGCTATTAGATCTATTGTTCGAAAAAAAAATTAGACCCAAGGGTTTTCGAAAGATTGTCATCTTATTTATTTGTGCGTCTGCCGGTGTTATGTTGGGTTTTAAGTTGAAGCCAAAACAACAGCCGAAGTTTAGTAATTCGGTGTATGCAGCTATGCCGGAGGCGACATACGGAAAGCTAAATTTGTTAACATACAATATAGCTGGCCTTCCTGAATTGATTTCCAGTGCTGTAACCGAGCGGTCTTCCAGTATTACGTCGATCGGCAATCGGATCAATGCGTTTGATATTGTCAATGTACAGGAGGACTTTAACTACAACAAGTTTCTTTACAGCGAAAATAAGCATAGCTACCGAACGGCAAATATGGGTGGAGTACCTTTTGGGGACGGGCTGAGTACACTTTCAAAATATCCGATCGTAGAGTTTGAGCGAATAAGCTGGACCGATTGCAATGGTGCAGATTGTCTGACGCCTAAAGGCTTTTCTTATGCTCGAATTCAATTGGCCAAGGCAGTATTTATTGATGTTTATAATGTACATGCTACAGCGCAGGATGATCAGAATGCAACGATTGCCCGGCAGAAGAATATAAATCAGCTAAAAGCCTATATCAAAAAGTATTCGGCTGGCAGACCACTTTTGATTATGGGTGACTTTAATGCACATTATGCTTACGAGCTGGATAACATCGGTTCTTTTCAGAAGGACTTAGGTTTGGTAGATGCATGGGTAAGTTTACGCAACAAAGGTGATATTCCTGCGCATCAAGCGAACTTTGAAGCGAAAACGGCGTTGGAGTTAACAGAGGATTGTGAAGGTATTGATAAAATCTACTATCGCAACGATCATCATTTGCTATTTGAGGCAAAGAATTATCAGGTTCAAAAAAAGCTTTTTCAAAACGAAAAGGGCCAAGATTTATCCGATCATTGTGCAGTGTCCTTACAATTAGGCTGGCGTATTGTCAAACCGTCGGTTCAGTAAAATAAAAACTTTCTCAATTCTTTCATATCAATCGCGATTAGCACTGAACCCCTCAGTGCTTTTTTAATGGACATCAAAAAAGCCCCATAAAATGAATTATGGAGCCTTTATTAAATTGGGATAAATTATCTTATTTATTTATACATTTCTTCACGTTGTGCTTTCACTACATCGCTATTAATGTATTCATCGTAAGTCATCAATTTGTCGATGATACCTTTCGGCGTCAATTCGATGATTCTATTGGCAACAGTTTCAGTCAATTCGTGGTCACGGGATGTGAACAACATGGATCCTTTAAAATCAGACATTCCATTGTTCAATGCAGTGATAGATTCCAAGTCCAAGTGATTGGTTGGTTCATCGAAGATCAGGAAGTTGGCACCTTGAAGCATCATACGGGAGAACATACAGCGCATTTTTTCTCCTCCCGAAAGCACAGATACTTTCTTCATAACCTCTTCACCGGAAAATAACATTTTCCCCAAAAATCCCCGTATAAACTGTTCATCTGCTTCTGGGTTAGTTGTATATTCTCTCAACCACTCAACCAAATTATCACTTTTTCCTTCAAAGAACGCGGCATTTTCAATCGGCATATCGGCAGGAGTGATGGTAACGCCCCATTTGAATTCGCCGCCGAAATCGGTGTCTCTACCAGTGATAATATCGTAAAATGCTGTGGTAACCAATGAATTTGGACCTAGAACAGCGATTTTATCGCCTTTATTAATCATAAACGTGATATCCTTAAAGAATACCTCGCCATTGACCGTTTTGCTTAATCCTTCAACTTGTAGCGTTTGATCTCCTGGTTCACGATTCATGGTATTGAACATGATGGCAGGATATTTTCGGTTGGATGGTTTAATCTCGTCAATATTGATCTTATCCAAGGCTTTTTTACGAGACGTAGCCTGTTTGGATTTGGAAGCATTGGCAGAGAACCGACGGATAAATTCCTGGAGTTCTTTTACTTTATCTTCCATCTTCTTGTTTTGATCAGAACGTTGCTTTAACGCTAATTGAGAAGATTCGTACCAGAATGAGTAGTTACCCGTATAGATTGTCATCTTACCAAAATCAATATCCACTGTATGCGTACATACAGCATCCAAGAAGTGACGGTCGTGGGATACAACGAGGACGATTGCTTCGTAACTCGCTAAAAAATCCTCTAACCATGCAATGGTATTAATATCCAAATCATTGGTAGGCTCATCGAGAATCAGAATATCGGGTTTACCGAATAATGCTTGCGCTAAAAGTACGCGCACTTTTTGGTTACCGTCGATTTCAGAAACCAACTTATAATGTAGTTCTTCTTTAATACCCAAACTGCTCAATAAAGTTGCGGCATTTGATTCGGCATTCCATCCATCCATTTCAGCAAAAAGACTTTCCAATTCGCCGGCACGTTCGCCGTCGGCATCAGAGAAATCCTCTTTCATGTAAATGGCATCTTTCTCTTTCATGATTTTGTAAAGCTCTTGGTTACCCATCATGACAGTTTCAAGAACAGTAAACTCGTCGAAAGCATAGTGATCCTGACTTAAAACAGACATGCGTTCGCCTGGCGTGAATGCCACTGAACCTGTCGAAGGATCAACTTCCCCTGAGATAATTTTTAAGAAAGTAGATTTACCTGCTCCATTAGCGCCAATAATACCGTAACAGTTTCCAGGTGTGAATTTTAGATTGACATCTTCGAATAGTACACGTTTACCAAAACGAAGGGAGAGATTTGACACATTAATCATGCAGCAAAGATACGTTTTAATATTGTATTTTTAACTATTTACGGTGATCAGTTTCAGGAGAAATTGCGGAGAGTAATGTTGGGGAAATCAACTGTTTTTAGCTTCTTTTGAAAACCTGTATGGTCTGAAATTTCAAAGGATGAAGAGGATCTTGAAATGACGTGTGAAATCCGGCAATGTGTGCAAACAAGGAATTAATAAATTATAAATATTGTGTTGGTGATTTAAATTGGCTTCTTTTTTGTGGACAAGAGCTGAAATGAAATCAATTATGAAAAGAAATAGAATAACCGGTGTCGTTATACTTACAGTTGCTTTTTTATTTAATATCCAAGGAGCCTCGGCTCAATTTGGAGGGCTATTGGATAAGGCAAGCAAAGCCGTTGCTTCCAAGGGAAGCAAAATGTTGGGTTTGGATAAACTGCTAAAGGAACCAGAAGCGATTAGTACAAGTTTTGAAGATGTAAATAGGAAGGGGGAGCAAATGCCCGATTTTCAAAATACGGCTGTTTATAAACCTTTAGAAAATTTGCAAAAGAATGGCAATGATGGTTACTTATTGGAGGCTGGACATTTTGAAATGACCAATAAGAGCTATTGCTTGAAAGCAGGTACTTATGCGCCTTCAAAAGGTGATGGATATATGTATGCACCTACATTGGGCAAGAAGAGAGAAGTGGTCATTGCAATTTTGAAAAGTGCTGAAAAGCACCCGGAAGTTGCACAATCTGACATACAGATGCTATTGTGGACGATCATAGCGAAGACAAAATTTATTGATTATTCGGGTCCGGTGAAAGAGACAGCCTTAAAATTGCTTACAGCTGAACAAATTTTGCATTTGGAAGGTGGTGCGCTCGGCGTTTTGCCATTCGATGTTGTCCAAAAGGCAAAAGACCAAATGCCTCCTGCAGTACAGACAATCTTTGAAGCGGAAAATAATATTCGGCAGCTCGTTTCCTCAGGAAACTATTCGTACGCTGATTTTGAACAATATGCAATCTTAGCTGGTATGGCTGAACCTCGTACGGACGTGCCAAGTGGTATTTGGACGCTTCACCCCGATGGTTATTATGTTCGCTATTTTCCAAGTGGTTATGCGATTACCAAAGTTCAGGTGTATGTCCCTCAAGAGTTGATTACAAAATTGAATGGCAAGAAGCTTGTATACGATGCAACAGACGATATTGCATGTCCGGCAAATACGGGATCGCAACGATTAGCACAAACGAATGAACCGATTCGTGATTAAGATGTGAGGCATTGAAAGGTCGATAGGAAAGAGAAGGGTATAAAGAGGAAATTTAATGAATAAGGGAGATCTACTGATCTCCCTTATTCATTAAATTTCCTCTTTTGCCTCCTGTATAATATATAAACAATGACAATAATAGCGATGATTGCTAAAATAATGTAATGGGAACCTGAATGTTGGGTTTTATCCTCTGTCGTCTGCGCATATGTAAAATTTGCCACGAAAAGAAGTACCATGAAAATCCACTTCTTGCACATAATAAACGGTTTATTAACTATAGTAGCAAGCTAAGTATTTTTTGCAACAAAGCCAAATTATTTCATTAAAAAATGACAAAGCTTTTTATAAAAATTTAATGTATAATGTCTGTTTCTCCCATTTGATTTGTTAGGTTCGAAAAATAAAAGGGTAGCTACATTGGATATAGCCCGGGATATCGTCGCTCGAATTCGGTAAATGGTCCTAAAAATCGTATCTTGTGAACCTTTGTAAGCGTTTTTAGATATTCAAATCATGTCAAAACTTATCAATTTAACTGTCTTTAGAGAATTCTTAAAATCCAGCTTTGCAGGTGGAATTATACTTTTTTCCTGTGTTATTCTAGCATTGATCGTTGCAAATACACCTTTGTATGCCAGTGTAATGGAATTCCTGAACAAGGAAGTAGGCTTTGAGAGCGATTATGTTCATTTAAAATATTCGTGGTTATTGTGGCTCAACGATGGTTTGATGGCTATTTTCTTTTTACTGGTGGGGCTCGAGATAAAACGTGAAATTGTAGAGGGTGAACTCTCATCGCCAAGTAAAGCAATCCTGCCCATTTTGGCTGCGGTTGGTGGGGCACTTTTGCCAGCCATCATTTATTTTGTATTAAATCAGGGAACCAATACGGCAAACGGCTGGGGTATCCCTATGGCGACGGATATTGCATTTGCTTTAGCTGTTATCACGCTTCTGGGAAATAAGGTTCCTGCCAGTCTTAAAATCTTTTTGGCTGCTCTGGCCATTGTTGATGACTTACTTGCCATTTTGGTCATTGCGATCTTTTATAGCAATGGTATTCATGCGACCTATTTATTTATTGCTTTAGGCATCTTTCTGTTTTTGATCGTGTTGAATAAACTGGGCGTTAAAGCGATATGGGCTTACCTTGTTCCGGGTCTATTTATTTGGTACTTTGTTCACCACTCGGGAATTCATGCAACAATAGCTGGCGTGTTGGTGGCTATGACGTTACCAACAACACCGGATGCGGAAGAATCTCCCCTGGAAAAATTGGAGCATCTATTGACCAAACCCGTCAATTTTATTATCATTCCGCTGTTTGCATTTGCGAATACGCTTATTCCAATCCATGGGGAAATGATTGGTGGTTTGACTTCAAAATTGGGGATTGGTATTATCCTTGGTCTTATCGCTGGTAAATCAATTGGTATATTTTTGATCTGTTATATTGCGAAGAAGTTGAAGATTGCGCAATTACCGGAAGGGGCTGGCTGGAAACAGATTTTTGGAGTAGGCTTATTGGGGGGAATCGGTTTCACGATGTCGATCTTCATCTCGATACTGTCTTTTGATGATAGCATGCTGATTGAAGAGGCCAAGTTCGCGGTTCTGATCGCTTCTTTATGCGCCGGCCTGCTAGGCTACGTCGTTTTGAGCGCTGTGTCAGCTACAAAGAAAACAGGGGTTATTGATTAGATTTTGAATAGATAGCAGTCGAAGGTTAAAGATTAATCCTATTTGGGCATCTATTTGAAAGCGGATAACGAGCTATAGGTATTAATTTTAGACTTTTATGAATTAGATTTAGTAATTTAGGGCACAACAATAAAAACAATACGTTGAGATTTGATGAATTTGGCTTTGTTCCGGCTTTGGAAGAAGGTTTAGAAAGTATGATGTTTGAGGAGGCTACGCCGATCCAAGAACAGACCATCCCGATTATTAAAGAGGGAAAAGATATGATTGCCTGTGCACAGACAGGTACAGGTAAAACAGCAGCTTATATGTTGCCGATCCTCGATGCAATAGCACGGAATTCAAGGGAATCTATCCTCGCTATTATCCTTGTTCCGACCCGGGAACTTGCTATGCAAATTGACCAGCAGATTATGGGCATGTCTTATTATACGGGTGCAACATCCATAGCCATTTATGGTGGTGGTGATGGTATGGGGTATGAACAGCAAAAACGGGCCATACGAGAGGGGGTAAATATTATTGTTGCTACGCCGGGAAGGTTGATAAGCCATCTTACCTCCATGAAGATTGATCTCTCTCATTTAAAGCACTTTGTTTTGGATGAAGCCGATAGTATGCTGGATATGGGATTTCAAGACGATATTTTACGTATTGTAAGTTATCTACCGAAGAAAAAGCAGATGCTTTTGTTTTCGGCGACGATGCCGATGAAGATCAGATCTTTTGCCCGAAAAATTCTGCAAGAGCCTGTGGAAGTTAATATTGCCATTTCTAAACCTTCGGAAGGGATAGATCAAAGTGTATATCTTGCGTATGATCAACAGAAAATGGAGCTTCTGAAGAATATACTGAAGGATCCGAACTATGTATCTGTTATTATTTTTGCGTCCCAAAAAACTACGGTCAAACTTCTCGCTCAGGAATTACAGAAGCAGGGGATTGATGCGGAGGGTTTCCATTCGGATCTCGAGCAGTCGAAACGGGAAGATATCATGGCTAGATTCCGGTCTCGTCAGGTACGGGTACTGGTAGGGACAGATGTGATATCTCGCGGTATCGATGTGGTGGGGATCAGTTTGGTCGTTAATTACGATGTTCCACCAGATCCGGAAGACTACGTACACCGTATTGGACGTACTGCACGGGCAGCAACTACAGGAACAGCCATTACCTTTGTCAATGAGAAAGACCAAAACCGTTTCGCTCAGATCGAGAATTTAATAGGTTATCCGATTGAACAACTTCCATTGCCAGAGGGGTTTGAAGCGGGACCTACTTACAATCCTGCCAAAAAGAATCCACAGCATAAGAAGAAGCGTTTCAATAGGAATAAAAATAAAAACTATCAGAAAGCTAAAAGAGCCTGATTTTAAAATACAAAGCCCCCAGATGAGAAAAATATGGGGGCTTTGTATTTGAGTATATATTGTATTTAACTTTTATTCAACAGTCCATACGGCTAATTCATATCCATCAGGATCCTGGAACTGAAATCTTTTTCCTCCGGGAAAGCTAAAAATATCTTTTAATATGGTCCCGCCAGCACGGATAACCTGATCACGCGTAGCCTGTAGATCGTCGGCATAGATAACGACGAGAATACTGCCATTTCTGGGGGCACCAAGTGTAAAACCACCATCAACATATTTTCCGCCAAAAGCCGTATATGCTGGTCCGTAATCCGTAAACTCCCAACCGAAACTCGTTGAGTAGAATGCTTTGGCACGTTCAAGGTCGCTTGATACAAACTCAAGGTATTGGATCTGCTGGTTGACAAATTTGTTTTCTGTACTGCTATTGCTCATAACGGAACTATCTATTTAATGTATATATAATAAATTGCTTGACCGGTTGTGCCGGTTTTGGAATTAACCCGAATCGTTTCATAAATATAAGGCTTTGTTGAAAATGACACACATTTTTCTTTTCAACATGTTTTTTCGGGGCTACCTGTTTATCGGGGCTACCTGCTTGGCACAAGGAGGAAACAATATTCATTTCCCAATCTTCGTTGGACTGGGAAATGAATGGAGGTTCTTAAGCGCTCTTTTTACTGCTGATCCAATACTGCAATAACACAGATGAAACTACCAAAAACAGTCCAACATAGAAGGATAGGTTTAATTCTCTTGCTTCATTAAGAAGTAAAAATGCAATCAAAATAGCATATACTGGCTCAAGATTTAAGCTTAAGTTCAATGTAAATGCTGATATCTTCTTTAAGATTTCTGTAAATGCGAGATAGACTCCCACAGTGCAACATAAAGATAGGATGATCAGATAGAAAATATCCAGGGCATTGGGAATGAAAGTGCTGATTGGATAGTGCTGAATGTAAAAAGGAAGTAGACATGCCAGCCCTATTGTTCCACCGATCATTTGATAATAATTAATGCATATTGCATTGTACTTTTTGGTCAATTTTTCATTGTGAACCGCATAGAGTGAGGCAAAAGCCGGAGAAATTATCCCTAAGACTATGCCAAGCTGGTGCGAGGTATCGAAGTGAAATATCAGTGCTATCCCACACAACGTAAGTCCACTCAACAGAAGTTCAGACAATCTAAATTTGGTTTTATTGATCATCGGTGCAAAAATAGCGGTAAAAAAACTTGCCATACAGTAGCAGATCACGCCGATGGAAATGTTTGAATATTTGATGCTAGCATAGAATAATAGCCAGGATGCTGTCAATAGTAGCCCATTTTTTGCAATATGCAGTTTCTCTTTGAAAGTAAAATCTGTAGGTATTTTATACCATTTTAGAATAAAAAATAGGATAACGGCAGCTAAAAATACACGGTACCATGTGAGTATCCCCTCGTTGAGTGAAATCACTTTTCCAAATACGCCAGATAGTCCCAGGCACAGCACAGCAAGGTGCAGCATGAAATATGAATGTTTCATAAGAAATTGTCTTCCAGTTCCGCCCAATAAGGACGAAAGATGTTAAATAATAAAATTGATAGAAAATAAGAAGCACAGCAAATCGGTCCATTTCTGGTATTGGGCTTCAGTAATATCGGGAAAAAATATTACGCTACTGGAGGAGGAAGACAACTCGTTCTATTCATCATATTTGTATTTACCCGAAGATAGGGAATTTTGGGCGCAGCTGCAAAAAAGTAATGAAAAAGCCCCTAGGAAGTTTTTGCTTCTAGGGGCGTATATTTATTCAGTTGCCTTTATTTTGTGCTTTTTATTTTCTGCTTTTATGGCGTATTTGGCGGTAAAGTATCCGTTCCGCCCCCCAGTGCACGGTAAAGATCTATGGCCGCATTGAGCTTTTCCCGTTTTACTGTAATACGTTCCAAATCATTTTGAAGTGCATTGTTTTGGGCAGTTATCACTTCCAAATAGTTTGCCATCCCACTTTTGTAAAGTAAGGCCGCATCAGCGGTGGCTTTGGCGAGGGCATTTGATTTGGCGTGGATAAGTCGCAGGCGCTGTTCTGTATGTTTGATTTTTGCCAAGGCATCAGAAACTTCCGAAACTGCGACCATAACCGACTGTTTAAACTGCAAAGCTATCTTTTCGCGTTCGATGACCGATATCTCATAGTTTGTTTTCAAGGCCCCTTTCTGAAAAATCGGTTGAGCAATATTCCCTGCTATTGTTTTCACAATAGAACCCGGTAGATCAAACCATTTGCTAAATTGAATGGAGTTTGTACCAATGGATGGAGTCAAGCTTATGGAGGGGTACATTGCTGCTTTAGCGAGTCCCATTCTGCTTGTCGCAGCCACAACAGCGTATTCAGCTGCTCTGACATCTGGTCTGCGGCTCAAGAGTTCTGCCGGCACCCCTGTAGCAAGTCCGTCTCCAACAATCGTATCATCTAAACTTGCTGTACGTTGAATGCCCTGGGGGAAACCTCCGCAAAGAATGCTCAGTGCATTTTCTTCTACAGCCATGTTTTGATGGGCTAGGGGAATCAACAATTCAGCAGTTTTCTTCTGAGCTTCGGCTTGCTCCACGGCAAGCGAACTGACCAGTGATGAGTTGTATTGCAAACGTATCATATTCAGTGTGCTGTCGCTCAATTGAACATTTCTTTGTGCAATCTTAAGCTGCTCATCCAAAGCAATCAGATTATAATAGGACTGGATGACCTGTACAATCACCCGGGTTTTCAGAGCCGATAAATTTTCCTTTTGGCCAAAAAAATTGGCCATAGATTCCTCTTTTTGCATTTTTACCTTTCCCCAGATATCGGCTTCCCAAGACAATCTGAGCGTGGCACTATAATCGTCCATATAAGGTGTCCCGATAAATTGGTCACTCAGCGAGCCATTCAATGAGTTGCTCGATAACCAGGTTCTATTCGCTCCAACGCTTAAATCAGCTGTTGGCAGTAACCCTTTCTTAGACTGCTTGTACGCGAGTTCCAATTGTTGCATGTTGAGGAGTGCAACATTGACGTCTGTATTGTTGGATAATGCCTTCTCAATGAGTGAGGTCAACAAGGGATCCTGTACAAAGTTACGCCAGGATAGTTGTAGCGTATCAGATGTTACGACAACCTCGCTGTTTTTGAAATTTTCGGGCATTGCTATCTCCTGACGTGTGTATTTTTTCCCCACGCTGCATGCGGACAACAACAGGGTAGTGCTTGCAAAAATTGTTATATAGTGATGAAATCTTTTCATTTTAATCGTTTGTATTGTGTACTGTATTGTCCGTAAGCTTTTTACCCGAAACTTTTTCTTGCAAATATTGGAACACCAGGTACAGTAATGGTATAATAATTACCCCAAGGATAACACCGCTTAACATACCCATTGCTGCTCCGGTACTGATGGAATGGTTACCTGTAGCCGTTCCGCCGGTCGCAAACATCAAGGGGACCATACCCGCAATGAAAGCCAATGAAGTCATCAAGATTGGGCGTAGACGAGCTCTTGCGCCTTCTAAAGCCGAATCAATGAGTGAGGAGCCTGCTCTTCTCCGCTGTAAAGCAAATTCAACAATCAAAATGGCATTTTTTGCCAAAAGACCGATGAGCATGATCAAGCCGACCTGGACGTAGATATTGTTGTCCAATCCAATGGCACGTGTTCCTAGGAAAGAACCGATCATACCTGTTGGGATTGATAACAGGACGGCAAGGGGCAATAAATAACTTTCATACTGTGCTGATAGTAAGAAATATACAAATAGTAAGCTTAATGCTAGGATAAGCACAGTCTGATTGCCCGAAGACTTCTCTTCCAAGCTAAGTCCCGTCCATTCGTAGCTATAGTCTCCCGGTAATTTGGTCAATACATTTTTCTCCAATGTTTCCATGATCGCACCATTACTGATACCAGGTGTACTAACCACGTTTATCGTGAGTGAATTGTATAAATTATAACGGGTTACCGACTCAGGACCATAAACTTTACGAAGTGTAACCAAAGTGTTCACCGGAACCATTTGGCCAAGATTATTCTTGACAAATATTTCGTTGAAGGCTTCTTTATCGGTTCTATAGATGCCATCCGCTTTAACTGCTATCCGATAGAATTTACCGAAACGATTGAAATTCAATGATTGGTCACCCGCAAAGTAAGTTTGAACGGACGAAAGCATTTCACTGACATCTACGCCAAGTTGGGCAGCTTTGTCTTCATCTACTTCTAACTCCATCTGTGGATAATCTGCTCTGAACATGGTATAAGCAAACTGCACCCCGGGTTGTTTCATAATCTGCGCAATAACGGAGTCGGACATTGCTTTGAGCTCTACCGGCGATTTACCAGCTCTGTCCTGCAAAACGAGTTCCGCACCATTCATCATACCATAACCATCAACAGGAGGGGAGCGGAAGGCCATAGCGTTACCTTCTTTGACACTGGATAATTTTTGCGAGATCACTTGGTGAATTTGATCGATATCGTTCATCTCACCACGTTTCTTTTTATCTTTCAGGCGTATAAATCCTGTTGCATAGGCTGCGCTGGAGTTGTTACCGATCATATTGAATCCAGTAATACTTGTATGGCTTTCAATAGAAGGGATATCGGCAAGTAGTTTTTCGATTTTTTCTACTGCTTTTGTGGTTCGATCAAGTCCCGTTCCCGGGGGCATTTCCAAACTGTATACAACAAAGTTATCATCCTCCATTGGTACAAAACTTTTGGAAGTGCTTGTCATGAGGTATCCAGCAACGCCAATTGTAGCCAGGATCAAAAGTGCCGAAATCCATTTTTTCTTTGCCAGGAATTTTAATGAACCAATGTATCGGTTGGTTATGTTTTCGAAGCCAGCATTAAACGCTTTGAAAAAACGTTGAGAAAATCCTGTTTTTGGGGTCTGCCCATCGTGATTTTCGGCGTGCGTATTTTTAAGCAATAATGCGCAGAGTGCTGGTGTTAAAGTCAAGGCATTGATCGCGGAGATCACAATGGCGATAACAAGGGTATAGGCAAACTGTTTATAAAACATGCCCGATGAACCTGTCATAAATCCAATGGGAATAAAAACTGCACACATAACCAAGGTAATGGAGATTACAGCCCCTGTGATTTCACTCATGGCACTATGGGTAGCCTGCTTGCCGGTTAAGTTGGAAGTCTCCATCTTTCCATGTACTGCTTCGACAACGACAATTGCATCATCGACAACGATACCAATGGCGAGTACTAAGGCAAATAACGTCAATATATTGATGGTAAAGCCAAACACCAGCAGGAAGAAAAAAGTACCTACGATGGCTACTGGAACTGCAATTGCTGGAATAATAGTTGACCGTATATCCTGCAGGAACAAAAATACAACGAGGAAAACCAAAATGAAGGCTTCAATCAATGTCGAACGTACTTGTGCCGTACTTTCATCCAAGCGTTCTTTAGTACTGATCAATTTAAAAATCTTGATCCCAGGAGGGAAAGAGCGTTGCGCTATTTCAATCTGTTTATCGATTCCGATTTCAATTTCATTGGCGTTGGAGCCTGATGTCTGGAATATACCAATGGTAACGGTATTGAGGCCGTTATTTTGCGAATTACCACTATAACTAATTGAGCCAAATTCGATACGTGCCACATCCTTTAAGCGTACGATCTGAACGTTATTGTTTTTGACGATAATGTTTTCATACTGTTCAGGAAGGTTCTTTTTCCCTTTATAGCGTATGACATATTCCAGTGGTGCTTTTGATTCTTCCCCTAATTTTCCAGGTGCAGATTCCAAACTTTGTTTGGAAATTGCAGCAATGACTTCTTGTGGCACAAGTCCATAACTCGCCATTTTTTGCGGATTCAACCATACACGCATCGAATAGTCTTTGGAACCGAATACCATGGCCTGACCAACGCCAGGTACACGCTTGATCTGTGGGATCAAGTTGATGTTCACATAATTCTGTAAAAATAGTTCATCATATTTTTTATTATCTTCTGTATAGATATTAAATATCATGATCATACTATTTTGTTGCTTGGAGGTCGTTAATCCCATTCGGACAACTTCCTGTGGCAGGATAGGAGTAGCCTGTTGTACTCTGTTTTGCACATTAACGGCTGCCTGATCTGGATTTACACCTGCTTTAAAGACAATTCGTACAGAGAATGTACCGTCATTACTTGCAGTAGATGTAATGTATTCCATGTCCTCCACACCATTGATTTGCTCTTCAAGGGGTGTAACAACTGATCTCAATACTGTTTCGCTATTTCCTCCGGGATAGCTTCCGGTAACTTGAACCGTGGGCGGGGCGATATCCGGGAATCGCGTTTGAGGCAGCCTAAAAAGACCGATGACCCCCAGTATGACAAATATGATCGATATAACAGTTGCCAAAACTGGCCTGTCAATAAATTTCTTTAACATTTTAGTTTAAATTTTATAAAGCTTTTAGTACCGTTTTTTTCCAAAAGTGAATACTGAATGTATAGGCTTGTTGCCTTGCCTTTCTTTGAGCAGTTCAGCTTTTGCTATACCTGCTATTCTTGTTACATGGTGGATTTTTTAGTCGGTTGAACTTGCATTCCATCATTAAGCATGTCAATTCTATTCATAACGATTTTTTCACCAGCTGTGAGTCCCGATTTTAGTAAATAGGCGTTAGCGGTATTTCCTGCAATTTCAATCTGTTTCATGGAAATTTTATTTTTCTCACCAATAACATAAACGAAATAGCGGTCTTGAATATCCTTGACAGCGGCCATAGGTACCAACAATACGTTTTCATGCGCTTTTTTCAAGATTACTTTTGCTGAGCCACCCGAACGGAGAATTTTTTCGGGATTGATGAAACTTGCTTTAAGTGCCATGCTTCCTGTTGTTCTGTCGATGTTACCACTGGCTAACTCTACTTTCCCCGAATGGTTGTATGCTGTTCCATCAGCCAGTAATAGCGTTGCTTGTTGATTGGATGTTTTGTTATTATGATCTTTGATAAAGGCTATAAAATCGGCCTCACTCAATGAAAAATATACATTTACGGTATTGATTTCAGATAGCGTTGTTAAAGGTGTCGCATCTGCTGCGGTAATTAAATTTCCGATCCGATTAGGAATACGGCCGATATAACCACTCACTGGCGCATTTATCAACGTAAATTTGGCATTTATTTGAGATGAACCGAGTGCAGCTTGTGCTTGCGCTACCTGCGCTTTAGCTGCGGCATAATTGGCCTCTGCAGTTTTTAACTGTAATTCGGTATACACTTTACCCTCAACAAGTGGTTTGATTTTTTCAATCTCCAATTTCGCGTTTTGTTCTGCCGATAAAGCAGCTTGGTAAGCTGCCTTGCTGTTGTTTACTTGTTCGTTGTAGACATCAGCTTTTATTTTGAAAAGGGGTTGACCCTGGGATACATAGTCTCCTTCTTTGACATAAATCTGCTCGAGATACCCCGTTACCTGCGCTTTGACATCGACGTTGACGGTCCCCTCTAATGTACCAGGATATTTTTTTTCGGTCTCCGCGTGGGTAGGAGATAATTCGATAAAGTCAACAGTAACTGCCTGCTCTTGCGGTTGTTCTTGGTTGCCTCCACAGGACGATAATAATGCTGCTGCTGTAATAAGTGTAAGGAAAGGTTTTAAAGTCATCGTTCTTTGTGCCATTTTATCATTTTATAATGAAACAAAGAAAAGAATTCTTTTAAGCCATAAGGCAAAGAAATCTACCGAGACGTTACAATTGCTTACTGAAACGTATCAGTGATGATCTGAATTTTACGATATTAAATGATCCGATCCAATTGTGTTGGAGATATTGGTCTTACCGATTGACATCCCCTTCTTCATCGCGAAAAACTTACTTTACCTTTCTGACGAAAAAAGGAGTAAGCGGATCAGTTTTAATATTAATAGTCTAACCAATTTTTTAGCAGTTGAGCCTTTTCTCTGCTCACAAGGATTTCCACTTGATCGTTATTTTTAATTTCTATTTTTAGTTTTCCGTTGAAGTGGTTATGTAATCTTTTGATCGCATCTATATGCACAATGAATTGCCTGTTGGCGCGAAAAAATACTTTTGGATTTAATTGCTGTTCGAGTTCTTCCATTGTTTGAGGGACAATTTCGACAGTGCCACATTTGAGTTGCGCATGGGTAAGTTTAAATTCGGAGTAGAAGTATAATATCTCTTCAACAAGAACGGTTTTATAGCCGTCTTTGAATGGAATTAGAAAGCGTGAGCGAAAATCTTTCGGATAGATAAAATCCAATAAACCTTGAAGCGGTTGTTGGTTGATCTGGAGATCTTTTTGATAGTCAAGTTTTTGGATGGCGTTTTCCAGCTCTGTTTTTTCTACAGGCTTAAGCAAATAATCTATGCTATTGAATTTAAAGGCCCTCACAGCGTATTCGTCAAATGCTGTTGTAAATATGATTGGGCAATCTATTTTTATAGTCTCTAATATTTCAAAGCTTAAACCATCGGATAGACGAATATCCATCATCACGAGGTCGGGAAGTTCATTGCCATTGAACCAGTTGATGCTATCAGCGATATTATCCAGCACATCTAAAATAACGATGGATGGCTTTATTTCCTTCAAAAGTCGTTTTAAACGATCGGCATTGAGTTTTTCGTCCTCGATGATTAATACTTTGGTTATATTCATTATGCTTGCGCTAAAAGTGGGAGGATAACGTTAAATGTTTTGCCATCATTCTTTATTTGCAGTTTTAAGTTGGATAGCAAATCGTATCTCTTAATGATGTTTGAAATCCCGATTCCCGATGATTCGGATACATTCTCAATAGGGATTAATATATTTTCAACAACAAGTTGATTCTGGGAGTTGGTGTATACCTTTATTTTCAGCGGTTTTTTCTTATTTGTCTGATTATGCTTTAATGCATTTTCTACCAATAATTGTAAGGTAAGGGGAGGTAATTGGCAATTGCGTTTGGCGGGATTGACGTTTATTTCGAAGTTTACGCCATCGCCAAATCGGTTTTTGATGAGAAATATGTATGAATTTAGAAAGTTGAGTTCTTCGTCGAGTGAGATAATGTCCTTTTTGGAATTGACAAGAAGGTAGCGATATATTTTGGAGAAGTTTTCTGCATATTCATAGCCTAATTGTTGGTCTTCGAGGATGATTTCTGAGAGCACGCTCAGGTTATTAAAGACAAAATGGGGGTCGATCTGTAATTTTAACGATTGAAGTTCTGTTTCAAGAATGACCTGATCGAGCTTTGCCGCACGCATGGACTCATTTTTCCAGTTAGTGATCAAATGACTACCAATATTGATCCCCATTATCATGAGCGCAATCAATACACTGATTGTAATGTTTTGAATCATCCCCCTTTTTTCCTCCAAAGATGGGGCTATAGTAACATTTTGAGGTCCAAAATAATATTTTGAAATCAGGTACTCCAGCAGTAAATTGATAAAGAGTACTGCAAAAAGGTTGATGACGGTTTCAAGTAGAAGTCGCTCTGTCGGACTATCTTTCCAAGTTAAGAACTTATTAAGCTTGTCATGGACAATGATACTAAATTCGGAAATGATAAAGCTGTAAATGATCGTAAATGTCCATTCACCGAGTATTTCGAACATATTCCGTTTAAAATAGCCATCCCAGCAACTCGAGAAAGGATCAATAATATAGGCGACGAGATAAATAAGCAGAAAGGACAGAAAGGTAAATATCAGCCTTTTTTTATTTGTACTAATTAGAGTCTTATCGTTTTTATAGATCGCTATATCCTGCATTCTTTTAACTTATATGTATCGGTGAAATCTATGCAAATTTCGTAATTCCTTTTAGTATTGGACGACAAATTTCTGCTGAAGCGTATAAAGCCCCGACTGAAATATCAATTTGATGTACTCAGACGTATATTGACGAAGGCCGATAGATTATCTTGCCTTGGCATATCAGAATATAATTTTTTATGAAATTCGGATGTTCTGTTTTTTTTAATGGATTGTAAATCTTGTAGTTATCTTTTGTTTTATAATCATTTGATCTAATCGTGTCAAAGAGTGACTTTGAATATGGAATTCGTTTTTAGCGATAGACAGAAAGGCTTGACATCATTTCGTCAAGCCTTTCTGTTTTATTGTGGTTACTATTTTTTCGATGTGTTATCTAATAAATTATTTTGGCTCTTGATGAGTTGTTGGTGTATGGATGATATCGAAATAGATCGTTTTGTCATTAGCGTTTGGATAAACTCTATAAGTGAATTCTTTCTTTGTCAATACCGTAATATCAACCACACGAGTAAACAACGTTTCTCCAGCAGCATTTTTAGCAACAATTGTTCTCGTTTTACCATCTGCAGATACGGTCCAGTCGCCGTGCATTTTTGGAGAATTGTCAAGATTGAACATTGTAAAAGTACCATCAGATTTGAAATAAGCAAATCCTACAAAATTTGCGACGTTAGCATCTGTTAATACTACACTTTCACCTTTATTATTCTTTGCGTTTGTTGTTTCCCATGGCGTACTGGCTAATATTTCGCTTGGGGTAAGCTGGGGCTCAACAACAGTTTCATCATCTTTACTGCAGCTCACGACTGCTAATGTGCATAAGGCGATACATACCGCTAGTGCAATCTTTTTTAAATCTCTCATTTTATAAAATTTATATTATGAAACAAAAGTAATCGCATTGGTTCAGTTGCATTTGTCTCTTTTATTCCAAGGTTTGAAGGATTTATAAATTGAATGCGATCGGGTTGTTGAAGAAATTCTAAAAAATAGAAAAAGCTTATGTATTGCCTAATTTGAAGTTTGCTTTAAAGGGCGTTATGTTAAAGGTGGTGTAAAAATGAACTTCGGATAAAAATAAAACAGGGGACCCTAAGGGCCCCCCATCTACCAGATATGTATAATAAAATTAGAAAATTGCTTTTTATACCGCATTAGTTATTGCTCCATCCACCTCCCAATGAACGGTATAGATCAACAACAGCAGAAAGCTCCGCTTTTTTTACCTGAGCAAGTTCGAGCTCACTTTGTAAGATATTGCTTTGCGCTGTGATTACTTCCAAGTAGGTGGCCATTCCTGTTTCAAACAAAAGATTGGCATGCTTTGTCGCTTGCTTTAAACGCGTCGTTCTATCCGAAGTAATCTTTTGTTTTTCTTTCAATTTTTGAATTGAAATTAAAGCATCGGATACTTCCCCAGCGGCTGAAATTACTTTTTGCTTGAAGATCAATACATTCTTTTCTTGTTCGACACGCGCCAGCTCATATTGCGTTTTTAATTCCTTGCGTTGGAAAATAGGTTGTGTAATACTCCCTGTAATTGCACCAAATAATGACGCGGGCAAGTTGAACCAATTACTTGCTTTGAATGCGTTTACGCCAGCTTCGGCACTAATCACCAAGGAAGGATACATGCGCGCTTTTGCATACTGTTGATAGGCCTGTGAAGCTGTAACAGCTAGTTCGGCCTGTTTTACATCCGGACGGTGGCTCAACAAATCAGCTGGTATGCCAGTTGCTAGCTCTTCGGGGAACTGGAGGTCTGTCAATTTCTCCGCTGTCTTAATCTCTTGGGGGAGTTTTCCGCTAAGAATCTGAATGGCATTTTCTTGAATAGTGATCTGCCGTTCAAAGTCAGGGATTAACGCCGCTGCGGACAATCGTTGCGCATCAACCTGTTCCAACGCAAGCAGCGTAATGTCACCAACTTCATATTGCTGTTGGACGATGCGTAAGGTTGTATCGCTTAATTGCAAGTTTTGTTTGGCAATATCACGCAATTGATATAGCATCAGCAGTTGATAGTAACCTTGTGCAACTTGTGCAATTAATTGGGTTTGAATTACTTTTTTAGCTTCTTCTGTCTGCAGATAGGAAGCTAAAGCAGCGATATTTTGATTTTTGATTTTACCCCATAGATCGGCCTCCCAGGATAAACCTAAGGATGCCGTATAATCCTCCACATGATGTTGGCCTAAAAACTGTCCGAGGCTCAATCCATTCATACTGTTATTGGATGGATTGGTGCTATTTCCCCTGATCTGTAGCTGGGCTGAAGGAAGATAGTTCGCTTTTGCTTGTTTCAGGCTCAGTTGAGACGCTTCTATGTTTTTCAGTGCTAGCTTCATATCTAAGTTATGTTGTATTGCACTGTCAATCAATGTCTGTAGGATTTGATCTTTAAAAAAATCACGCCATGGAATAGAGCCAATGCTAGTTTCCTGCGGAGCTTTAGCTTGGTCGCGGTACTGTTCGGGTAAGTTAGGGGCAAGGTGTTGATTGCTGACCAACTTATCTGTTTTACAGGACCATGCGACAAAAGATAAGATGAAAACCGTCAGTAACTTTGCTTTACTATTCATATATTTAAATTTTGTCATGATATACTAATTGTTTGTATGCACGGGTATTTCCAACGAAGCGGTCTCGCTTTCATACTGTTTTTGCTTCGGGACACCAGCTATTTTCTCTTGGATAAATTGGAAGAAAATAAAGAGAATCGGGATAATAAAGAGTCCTAAAACTACTCCGGTGAACATCCCACCCGCAGCGGCAATACTGATGGAATGATTTCCTTGAGCAGACGGACCTACGGCTGTCATCATTGGAATCATACCAACAATAAAGGCTAAAGAAGTCATGATAATAGGCCTCAAACGTAATCTTGCGGCTTTAAGTGCAGCGCTAGGAATCGATAGCCCCTGTTTGCGCCCTTGAATAGCAAATTCCACAATTAAAATGGCATTTTTGGCCAGTAAACCAATCAACATGACAAGTGCAACTTGTACATAGATGTTGTTGGCGATATCAGTGAAGCTAATTGCTGCAAAGACGCCAAATATGCCGGTCGGAATGGATAGAATAACCGCTAATGGAATGATGTAGCTTTCATATTGTGCCGCAAGCAAGAAGTAAACAAATATCAGACAGAGAATAAAAATCAATGTAGACTGTCCTCCGGAGACAATTTCTTCCTTGGTCATACCTGAGAATTCATAGGTAAATCCAGTAGGCAATTGTTGTTTTGCAACTTCCTCAACTGCACGGATAGCGTCTCCAGAACTATATCCGGGTTTTGGTATTGCATTTATGCCAATTGAATTAAACAAGTTGTACCGCGATGCTGTTTCCGGTCCATATACACGTTCTAATTTGACTAATGTATTGATGGGAACCATATCACCTAATCTGTTTTTTACAAAAATACCGTCCATTGAAGTAGGTTCACTTCTATCCTTGGCATCAGCTTGGACCATCACACGATAGTACTTTCCAAAACGATTAAAATCTGAAGCTTGGGCACTACCAAAATAGGCCTGCATGGTTTGTAATATACTTTTTGTGCTTACGCCAAGTTGCTCTGCCTTGATATCATCTACCTGGAGCTCATATTGTGGATAATCTGCTTTAAAGGTTGTGAAAGCCATCATGATTTCAGGACGTTTCATCAGTTCGCCAATAAACTTCTGGCCTACGCCACTGAATTTTCCAAGTTGTCCACCGGTTCTGTCCTGCAATACCATATCGAGACCGTCAACATTACTGAACCCTGGTACTGTAGGGAAGGTAAAGACAAAGAAATTTGCGCCTTTGATATTTGCCAGGCGTTGATTCACATCGGCCATAATCGCATTGATGTCTTTTATCTGACCACGTTCTTCATGTGGTTTAAGGAGGATAAATGCAACACCCGCTGAAGGACTTGTGGATTGTGTTAAAATATTGAAACCAGCAAGTACATTTAAAGTTTTGGTAAAATCAGCATGTTGTAGTTGCTTCTCAGCTTCGGCTAATGCCCCAGAAGTACGATCTAACGAAGCGCCTGCAGGCATGGATAAAGAAATGGCAATAAATCCTTGGTCTTCCGACGGAATAAATCCAGTAGGTGTTTTACGGATCATAAATATTGTCAAAAGTAGGGTAATCGCCAATCCTGCAAATGCAACCCACTTGTAACGGATCAAGAAGCGTAGACTACCTAAATAGTTTTTAGTCAACCGGTCAAATCCAACATTGAATCCAGCAAAGAAACGTTCCTTGAAATTAAGTTTCTTAGCATCAGAATGACCATGATGCGTTGGTTTTAAGAAGAGTGCACATAACGCAGGACTTAGTGTCAAGGCATTAATTGCTGAAATAACGATTGCAATCGCTAACGTGAAAGCAAATTGTCGGTAAAACACTCCGGTAGAACCTTCCATAAAGCCGATGGGAAGGAATACGGCAGACATCACCAATGTAATCGAGATAATTGCCCCGGTGATTTCGCTCATGGCAGATGTTGTAGCGAGCTTAGGTGGGAGATTTTCATGTTCCATCTTGGCGTGCACTGCCTCGACGACCACAATTGCATCATCGACGACAATCCCAATGGCAAGCACCAGGGCAAACAAGGTCAATAGATTGATTGAAAAGCCGAAGAGCTGCATGAAGAAAAATGTTCCAACGATGGCTACTGGTACTGCAATCGCTGGTATTAATGTCGATCTAAAGTCCTGAAGGAATAGAAAGACAACTAAAAATACCAATATAAATGCTTCAACTAGTGTATGTTTTACTTGGTCAATAGATTGATCAAGTGCATCTTTTGTGTTGTATAAAACGAGATATTTGACACCTTTCGGAAAGCTTAAAGAGGCTTTCTCCATGAATTTTTGAATCGCGATCTGAATTTCATTTGCATTCGAACCTGCCAGCTGCATTACCCCAATATTCAATCCTGCTTTGCCATTGATACGGGTGTGGCTCGCATAGGTATAGGATCCCAGTTCAACACGAGCGACGTCTTTGAGTTTAAGTACTGAACCGTCAGTGTTGGAGCGGATAATAATATTTTCGTAGTCACTTGGTTGGTTGAGTTTACCTTTATATTTGATCACAAATTCAAAAGCTTCACGGCTGCTCTCGCCGAATTTACCAGGAGCAGCTTCAACGTTTTTATCTTGAATTGCAGCCATAACTTCCTCAGGCGTTAGTTTATAGGTCGCCATTTGATTTGGATTAAGCCATACCCGCATGGAGTAGTCTTTGCTACCACCAAACGCCAATGCTTGTCCAACACCAGGTATCCGTTTCAGTTCGGGAATAATATTGATTTGCGCGTAGTTGGTAATAAAGGTCTGATCGTATTTACTCTGATCTTCCGTATAGAGATCCAATACCATGATCAAGCTGTTTTGCTGTTTTGCTGTTGTAATTCCGGCTTGTACAACCTCAGCGGGCAATTGGCTGGTTGCCTGAGCCACACGATTTTGGACGTTCACAGCAGCTTGGTCAGGGTCAGTGCCAAGTTTAAAATATACGGTAATCATTAACGAGCCGTCGTTACTGGCAGTAGAGCTCATGTAGCTCATATTTTCAACACCGTTGATTGACTCTTCGAGTGAGGGAGCTACGGCACGGAGTACCGTTTCGGCATTTGCCCCAGGATATAATGCCGTTACTTGCACCGCGGGCGGTGCAATATCGGGAAACTGCTGCAAAGGCAGTTTAAGGATACCAATCACCCCCAATATGACAAGTAATATGGAGATAACGGTAGCAAGTACAGGTCTTTCTATAAATTTCTTAAGCATGTGATTTTCTAATATTATAATGAATTGATGCTATCCCTTGATAAAGCTTGTGGCGTAATTTTCTGCCCATCCTGAAGCAGGTCAATGCCTTTGTAGACAATCCGATCTCCCGCATTCAGTCCTTTGCTTACGAGGTAATTTGCACCACTTTTTCCGATGACAGTAATGGGCTGTTGAACAACTTTATTTTCTTTGCCAACGGTGTAAACGAAGATTTTATCCTGCATTTCAAGGGTAGCAAGTTGAGGTACCAATAATGCTTGTGCATACTTCTTCTGTAGTCTTACACGGCCGGTATTTCCGTTACGTAAAACCCCTTCCGGATTGTTGAACGTCGCGCGGAGGGTAATCGCACCGGTATTTTTGTCAAACTGGCCATCCACCATATCAATTTTTCCTTTCTGATCATAAATTGTCTGATCCGAAAGAACTAAGCTGATCGGAGGTAGGTTGTGAAGCTTTTGTTGTAAATTACTACCTTCTGTATTGTTTTTGAATGCGATAAAGTCATTTTCTCCCAATGAGAAATAGACATGGAGATCCCTTACATTTGACAATGCTGTAAGTGGTTGGGAGTCTGTAGGTCCCACTAAACTCCCTTGTTTGCGCTGCAATCTACCGATGTATCCTTCTGCTGAAGCCCGTATTAGCGTGTATCCGACATTGATTTTTGCCGTTTCAACCGCCGACAGTGCCAGTTGTACATTTGCTCTAGCGGCGTTACGTGCGCTAATTGCAGTTTTTAACTGAAAGTCTGTCAGTACTTTGGTGTTCACCAGCTTTGTTTTCTTTTCCACTTCTAACTCGGCGTTTTCCAAGGAAGCTTTTGCTGCCAGCAAATTTGCCTTAGCTTGATTTAATTGTTCCTGATAAGGGCGGTCGTTAATCTTAAAAAGCGCCTGACCTTTATTTACTTTAGCACCTTCATCGACATAGATGTTTTCCAAAATCCCTTCGACTTGTGGCCTGATCTCAATATTGGCCGAAGCTTCAATAGTTGCTGGATATTCTTGATAAACCGTCTCGTTACCATTCTCGATGGTAACGACCGGAAGGTTAACCGGTGGTGGATCAATGGGTTTGCTCGTGCCTGTTGAACAACTATATAGAAAGATTGCACTGAGCACATATGCAGTCTTTACGATATTAATTCGTTTAACACTGTTAAGTGTTGGAACGTAAATCCTTTTAAGACTTGGTGATAGATTTGTTTTCATGTGATATTAAAAATTGAAGTTTTGGTATATTTAACGGTGTTAGATTTCTTAACGTTGTATTTTTTGGTGTAAAAAAATTAATCAGTCAGGGAGCGTGTGATGCCGTAAATAGCATCCTTTAAAACCTCTTGATTGGTATTGTCGCCATTGCCTTGGTTTACCAAATTGATCGAAATCAATCCATGTATAATTGACCAGTACGTAAAATACTTCCTGCAGATCAATTCTTCGGATGGGTTTTTCTCTTTCATGATTTCACGGATGACATCACTTATCAATTTTCCATGGGATTCAGCACATTTATAGGTTTTTTCAAAACCACAACAGGCCGTTCCCACACCGAACATTAATTGGTACAATTCGCGTTCTTCGAAGGCGAAATCCCAATAGCTAAACCACATTGCTTCCAATTGTTTCTCCAAATCGGTTTCAGTTGATTTGGCTTGTTTTACTTTTTTGGCAAGCAGGAGATAACCTTGGTTAGCAAGCTCCATCAGAATGGCATCTTTATTGGCGAAATACTCGTATATCATGGGGGCAGTATATTCGATGATATCTGCAATTTTGCGCATACTCAAGGCCTGCCATCCTTCTTCTTTGACGATTTGGAGCGCAGCATCTAGAATATTAGTTCTATTCTCATCTTTGAGCCGTTGTATGCGTTCTTTGCTACCCATGCTATGCGTAAATAATTTAACAGTGTTAAGCAAAAGTGATACTTTTAATTTTATTTATTGACATCTAAAAGTCATTAAATAAAAATGTGTTATTTTTTCTGCTCGGAAGAAGTGTTTTCATCGTTCACAGCGCGGGTTATAAGCTGTTTTATGCGATTCTTTTCTTTGTCAGTTAGAGGAAGTGCCTGTTCGATGATAGGGAGGATTTCCGTGCTTTTTTCCGACTGCAATAACAAGTCGATGAAACCGAGATAGGTGCGGATAAGGTCTGTTTTAATGCCGAAGAAAATGCGTGGATCTACAATAAATAGTTCCTGTATTAATGCTAACAATAGGTTTTTTCTTTTTTTATCTTGTTCCGAGCTGCTGTATTCGGGCAATAGGCCTTTTCTTTCTAGATCTGTTAATTTTACCGCGACAGCGTGCTCTAGTACATATTTTTTTTGCTTTCTATCCAGTAAATCACGTAACTCAGCATGTAAATTCCGATAAATAACTTGTTTGGCCTTCCCCGAGAAAAGATTATCTTCTGTAGATAGGAGGATATCTTGTTGTTCAAAATGATCAAAGAAGGTAGATTCAACATAGACGGAGTGGTGGAAATTGATCGCGTTATTGTTGAAACTGCTAAGTACTTTGGCAATTTCCTTTTTATCGCTATTCAGAAAATAATAATAATATCGATCACCAATTTGTTGGTTCCAGCGAATGTAATTGATGGTAAAATGATAAGAAGTATCACGATCAGGGCTATAGCCTGTCCAAGAAAGCTGGTCTGTCTCTTCGATTAAATGGTCATAAGCTAATAGCTTCCCATTGACGCGTATGGCGTAATTCCTATCCTTATTCAAGTAGAGAAACCAGCCAAACTCTTGTGCGAGGAAATTGTTAAAGTCGTCGCTTTCAAAAAATGTAGCATTAAGTCCAAAAACGCCTTCAAGAGTAACTTGCGTTCCCGTATTTTTAGATTCTACCAGCCTGCTTTCACTGATATCGTATTGCTCTTTACTTTCGCGATCAATTTGAATTCGGTAGCTTGAGAAATATTCATTCTCCTGAAAAACGGTATCCCAAATCGCACGTGTTGCAAAAAACGAGAAAGAAAATCGACCCTTTCCCTTTTTTCCTCTGGTATAGGAGCTCCGTTTGAGACTATTTTTTTTTATAGAATCCAAAAAGTTTCCAAATGAGGAAGAAAGTGTCTCTAGGGGTATGCCTTCGCCATTGTCCTGTATGCTTACACGATTAATGTAGCCTAATTCATTACTGTCTATAGAGAGTTCAATCTGTGTGGCTTTTGCATCAAATCCATTCCAGAAATATTCAGCAATGGCATGTTTAGGGTCTTTGGGAAGTCCTGCAGATTCGATACTTTGGTTGGTTATTTTTGTGCTCCTCTTCATCGGAAAGGCGGTTTAGCTTAAAACTTGTAAAAAAAGATGGAAATAATTTGGTCGATTAATTCCATTTCAATGTACACTATTTTTTAGATCTCTTGATTAAAAATGTGAAAAAATAAGCAAGTCCAAAATAGATAATAAGATCGAAAAGAAGATAAATAGGATTGAAACTACTTCGATTCTCAGGTTCCATTGAGCGCTTGCCACCCATATATTCATAAAAAGGAAATGGAAAACCCAATCTGTCATTTCCATCGGATGGGCCATCGCATTTAGCGAAGAGAATGGTAGCCGCGACTGTTATTACACTAAAAATTACCCAAGTTTTCTTTGGGAAATTTGAAACTATCTTCATGGTTATAGCTCTTTAAGTTGTTTAAAATTACATAATATCATGTGGAGATGTATATTTCTGATTCGTATCAATATGGCTATTTAAGGCTAAAGCTGATGTGTTGATATAGAAATTGCTTTTTTGAGTAGAAATATATCTAAATTTAGTCTATGCTTATAGAAACTTTAAAAAGCCTTTTCCAACGGGACTTAAACAGGCTGCGGGATGAAATTTCATTGTACAAACAAGAAGGAAATATATGGCTTATTGAACCAAATATTGCCAATTCAGCGGGCAATCTATGTCTACATTTGATTGGAAATCTTCAAACGTACATCGGTGCTGAAATAGGAAAGACAGGGTATATTAGGGATCGAGCTGCTGAGTTTTCGTTAAAAGATATTCCTCGAACACGATTAATAGATCAGGTAGATGATACGATTGATGTGGTTACCCGCTCTTTGGATCTCTTGTCAGAAGAGAATCTGCAAGAGATATATCCCATACTCGTGTTTGAAGAAAAAACAACGACGCAGTATTTGCTCGTTCATCTGACCACCCATCTAACTTATCACCTTGGCCAAATAAATTATCACCGCCGATTGTTGGATCAACCTGATGCATAACTGAAGTATTGGGTGATCTATTCTTATTCTAAAACATAGGAAACAAATTTATAGTATGGACTTAAGAAAAGCGGTATTATCTGATGCCTTGGAGCTCGTAAGGTTGACCGAGCAACTGGGTTATCCAGCCGATATTGAAGGAATGAAAATTATTTTGGAAAGATCTATTACGGCAGCAGGAGTATGCTGTATTTGTGGGGGCCATTGACAATAAAACTGTTGGCTGGATTCAAGTTCATCAAGTTATCAGTATGGAGACTGGTGTTTATGCGGAAATCATGGGATTGGTTGTCGATGAAGAATATCGAGGTCGGGGGCTGGGTCGATTATTATTGCATGCGACATCCGATTCGGCTAGGTCAATAGGGTGTCGCCGTTTGCGTGTTAGATGTAATACCATTCGAACCGAGAGCCATAAGTTTTATCAAAATAGCGGTTTTATACTAAAAAAGGAGCAGAAAGTTTTTGATTCTTTGCTTTAAAAGGTGAACTTTAGCCCAAATAGATATCGAGACCATCAAACATTCTACCTGTATCGACTGTTGATTTCTCGATGACCCGACTTAGATAAAATGAGAAGAATCTTTACATTAATTGCCTGTTGCTGTGTTTTTAATTCGCATGCGCAGCGTATGGACAGTATTACCACGGTGATCGCACCTGAGTATGACCGAGTGGGATTATTGCATCGATTTTGGCTTGGAGATAGTTACCGTAAATTATACAATACTCCTGTTAAGATGCGTGTGATGGATCTCGCTACAGAGCGAGGTGGACTTCAGATCGTCAAGTTGGGCGGCGGAATGCAGACCCAGTCGCTTCGACTGGTAGATTCTTCGGGTAGGGAGTGGGTTCTCAGGTCCATTCAGAAATATCCTGAACGCAGTCTCCCGGAAAGCCTCCGAAAGACATTTGCAAAAGATATTGTACAGGATCAGATTTCGATACATCATCCATTTGGAGCATTGACCGTTCCGCCATTTAACAAAGCCTTAGGAATTCCTTCAGCCTCGCCGGAACTGGTTTTTGTGGGAGATGATCCAAGGTTTGGCGAGTATCGTGAGGTATTTAAGAATAGGGCCTATATGTTTGAGGCGCGTACCCCTTTTGAGGATCAAAAAACGGATAATAGCGCAAAAGTCATGCGTAAAGTGTTGGAAGACAATGATACACAAATTGATCAGAAGCTCACACTACGTGCACGATTGTTAGATTTTACGTTGGGCGACTGGGATCGCCATCAAGACAACTGGCGTTGGGACCCTGAAAAAGAAAAAGGTAAAAAGATCTATACGCCTGTCCCTAGAGATAGGGATAAGGTGTATTATAAAACTTCGGGGGTATTTCCAACATTACTTTCCTATCAATGGTTGAAGGCCCATTTGCAACCCTTTAGTCCACATATCCGAAATGTGCCCCATTGGAATTTTAATGCAAGTACTTTTGATCATTTTTTTCTCACGCATCTTACGGTGGACGAGTGGATTGACGAAATACAATTTGTTCAGAAAACATTGACGGATTCGTTGATTCATCAGGCTATGTTAACGATGCCTGATACCATTGTGAAAATGAGCGCGAATGAACTGGAAACAAATATTCGTTCAAGAAGGGACGAACTGATGGAAAGTGGATTAACCTACTACCGATTTCTAGCCCGTGTCGTTGAACTACCATTGTCCGCCAAATCTGAATTTGTAGATGTCGATTACAATAGTGATGGTTCGGTCACTGTCAATATCCATAACAAGAAAAAGGATGGCACCGAAGGGCGAAAATTGCTAAAACGTACTTTTGTACCTGATCAGACCAAAGAAGTTCGCATATATGGTATATCGGGCGTTGATGAATATAAGTTCCATGGATCGGGCAAATCGCCCATAAAGTTTCGGATTATTGGTGGTGATGGTCAGGATTTGTACCGTACAACAGACAAATTTGTCAATGGCAGCAAAGTTTATATTTATGATGGTAAAGACCAGGTTCAGGGTACTATCCAGGTTGATGATGCTATTCATCTGAAATTGAGCAAAGACAGCGCTGTCCATACGTTTGACTATGACAATTTTGTCTATGATCGTAAAGGAGTTGTTTTTAATTTGGACTATGGCGTTGACCGCGGACTTATTTTTGGACTGGGGTATATGATCGAAAATCAAGGATTCAGAAAGAAACCTTATGCGTATAGGCATCAGTTTCTTGCCAGTTATTTGACCGGTCGCGAATCATTTATGTTTGATTACAAAGGTAATTATAAGGAACTCATTGCAGGGCATGATCTTTACATTCATCTTTCATCCCTTGGGCCCAAAAACCTGAGCAACTTCTTTGGGTATGGAAATAATACCATTTTTGATAAATCGGATTCAAAGCGCATTTCCTATTACCGAAATCGATTTGATCTTGTGAATGGTGATATTTTTCTAGAAAGATACCTAGCCCCCAAATTCAAGGTTTTCTATGGATCCTCCTCCGAATATTATAATAGTAAAGAATTAAATAATGTTGGACGATACTTTGAAGAGTTTCATGAAAAATATCCTTCGGAGCCTATCTACGGTAGTAATTTTTTCACTGGGGTCACCACTGGTATAGATTACGATACCCGCGATAATATCAGTAATCCAAAATCGGGAGTACATTTTCACACTAGATTGGGGTGGAATGCTGAAATCGGAGGGGAGGGCCGCAACTATACAAAATTACAGCATTCCATGAGTTTTTATAAAACGGTTGCCGACAACTATATTACTTTTGCTAATCGTGTGGGATTTGATGCGGTATGGGGAGATCCCTACTTTTATCAGCACGCACAAATTGGAGGAGAAATGAGCTTAAGAGGGTATAATTCTCGGCGATTTACTGGGAAAACAGCGCTTTATAATAATTTTGACATGCGATTGAAATTATTTAGCTACTCTTCTTATATCGTTCCTGGAACAGTCGGGGCAATTGGTTTCTATGATGTAGGAAGGGTCTGGATGAGTCATGAAAATTCCAATGACTGGCATATGGGATATGGTGGCGGAATTTATTTTATGCCAGGAGATCTATTAACTATTCAAGGAGTAATAGGGTTCAGTAAAGAAGCAACCTTGCCCTATCTCCGAATTGGACTTTCTTTTTAAAGACCTAAAACGAAGCTTTTAAGTATAAAATGAAATCGGAGATCAAAAAAAAATTAGATAGAAATTTTGCTGAGCGTAGATTACGAAATAGCAGCATAGATTTATCTGTGCTAAAACACTATAAGAGTTACGCAAAAACTTTTGCCGACATTCATAACGGTATAGCCGTACTAAGTGACCTGACGGCGAACTGGAGTTATACCTATATAGGGACAATTGCAGAGCGACTTTACCTTCCTTCATATGACAAGAAGCTGGAAATAAACGGTATTTGGGAAGATTTTCTTCTCGAACGTGTTTACCCCGATGATTTGGCCATTAAGCATGCTTTGGAGCTTCAATTTCTCAACTTGGTCAAAAAAAAGGATCTAGCGGAGCGATTCAATTATCAAGCAAACAGTATCCTACGGGTCGAAGGGAAAGAGGGACAAATCATCCAGCTGTCCCATCAGATTTTTTACTTGGACACCCCAGGACCGGAATTCCCACAGCTGGCTTTATGCTGTTATACCTTACTACCAGAAACTGAAACTTCAATCAATCTTCGAAATTATATCCTCAATCAGGTAACAGGCGTAGTCCATCACTTAGATGGCTATGGTGCGAAAACTTCGATTAGTACACGAGAGAAAGAAATTTTAAGCTGCATCAAGGAGGGGATGATTAGTAAACGAATTGCCGAAAAACTAGGGTTGAGCATTAATACCGTTAACAGGCATCGGCAAAATATACTCCAAAAGCTTCGTGTACGAAATTCATATGAAGCAGTGAGTGTGTTTAACAAGATGCAGCAGGACATACTGACTTAAGATGACGCCCGTCTATGGGGCTGTCTTAGACGGGCGTCGATATTTTTTAGTTTGAATTATTCTCTTTCAGCCATTTGCTTCGACGTTGATCTGCAAGGTGTTTGATCGTAAAATAGTCAAATTTCGCCTGAAAGCCATTGCCGTCTGGTGAAGCTGCCATTAAACCAACCATAACAGGGTGATTATCCTGCAGCCAGGCATTCCTCATCATGATATACTCCTTGTCATCAAAAGAATAGAAAAATTCGACAGCATCTAATCGACGTATTGCTTTGATCCAAATAAAAGGGATTTCCTTATCTATTGGAATAATGCTCCAATCACTCGTTTTATGCGTAACGACCGTACTCAAATTGTATTTTCCATCCACAAATTCTATCCCTGCTTTTATATAATTCTCCTGATCAATGCGCAACATGAGACCTGCTTGGTCAAAGCGGGTTTGGTAGTTCGCCGAGATCTTTGCCTTGACTTCAAACTCTCCCCCGCGTAGCGTATAGAAAAAGGGGGCGTCGTCTACTGTAAATCCATAATGAGAGATACGCCAATAATCGCTTTTAGGCGTAACGAACATCGAAAGTGAATTGTCTTTGATGTTCCATTCTGTTGGTTCGTTAAACCAAAGCATCTTATCCAATTTTTGTGCGCTGGCCTGCATCGTAAGCAATGGAAATAATGAAGCTGCTAAAAATGTCTTTATAGTTTTCATGTTTTTGTTTTTGTGATGATATTCATTTTCATCAGCAAAGATATTTAAGCATAGCCCAGGTTTTCAATACTGATAAATAACCATGATTTCAATAATTCATCCTATTGTAATTTATTTGCAATTTAATTGCATTTAATGTTTTTGCTACATAGTTGCAATAGTGAAAAATACTATCTTCGCTGAGTTGACTTTTAATCCACTGTAGTACCGAATCGGTATAGCAAACAAGATCGATTTCAATTTTAAACAATATAAGCAACAGCAGTATGGAATTTTGGGAACGTAATTTTATAGAGAAGCAAGAAATGTGGGGGAATGAAGCCGCAAAGTCTACAACGTTTGCAGTAGGCTTTTTTTTGGAACACAACATCAAAAATATACTGATTCCTGGGTTCGGCTACGGTCGCAACGGTCGCCCTTTTTTGGAAAATGGAATAAAAATTACAGGCATTGAGATCTCGAAAACGGCAATAGAACTCGCCCGGAAATCCTTTGGGACAAATACGATAATCCATCATGGTTCGGTTAATGAAATGCCTTTTGATCAGGATATATATGACGCTATATTTTGTTACGGGCTTATTCATCTATTGGATGCTGAAGAACGTAATGCGTTAATCCAGCATTGCTTTGACCAATTAGCTGAAGGAGGTTATATGATTTTTACGACCGTATCAAAGCTAGCGAGTATCTATGGAAAGGGGGAGGCCATAGGCACTGATCGATTTGCAATGTTTGGAGGAGTACATATGTTTTTTTACGATATTGATTCCATTCATGCCGAATTCGATCCCTATGGATTAATGGAAATTAGGGAGGTAGAGGAAAATTTTCCATTCTACTTCATCATTTGTCAGAAGAGGATTAATATTTAAATATATATATTTATGAAAGATGATAGAAGCTATGAGGTAATTATCGTTGGGGGAAGTTATGCGGGGCTTTCTGCAGCGATGGCATTGGGACGTTCCTTGCGGAATGTGTTGATTATCGATAGTGGGCTACCTTGTAATCGACAGACGCCGCACGCTCATAATTTCATTACGCATGATGGTGAAAAGCCGCTTAGTATAGCGAAAAAAGCGAGGGAGGAAGTTCTGAACTACCCGAGTGTCAAGTTCCAGAAAGGGCTTGCTGTGAGCGGCATGATGACAGCTACAGGGTATGAAATAACCACCGAAAATGGGGACGTCTTTCAGGCTAAAAAGCTCATTTTTGCGACTGGTGTGGAAGATATTATGCCTAGTATACAAGGATTTTCAGCCTGTTGGGGAATTTCGGTTATCCATTGCCCATATTGTCACGGTTATGAATTCCGAAAAGGAAAAACTGCTATTATGGCCAATGGAGAGCGTGCACTTCACGTAGCGGGATTGGTCAATAATCTCTCGAACGACTTAACGCTATTGACTTCGGGTAAGGCTAGTTTTGATGTTAAGCAGAAAGCAAAACTGAAGTTACATGGTATTTCGATTATTGAAGAAGAAATAACTAAAATCCAGCATAAGAATGGATGGGTCCAACAGGTACAATTAAAAGACGGTCGTGAACTTGCCTTTGATGCTGTTTATGCTGCCATACCTTTCAGGCAACATTCGCTTATTCCTGCAATGTTAGGTTGCGAATTGACCGATCAGGGACATATAAAAACAGACAATTTCCAGAAAACAACAGTTGCGGGTGTTTTTGCCTGTGGAGATAATTCCAGTATGATGCGTTCGGTGGCGAATGCGGTTGCTGCAGGAAACCTAGCTGGAGCAATGGTTAATAAAGAACTTGTTGATGAGGTTTTTTAGTGGCCATATTGATCTGTTTTCCGGCAGTGGTGACACATTGTTAATTCATCAGGAAGTTTTTACAAAAACTTCCTGATGCGTAAATGCTGTCTTTATTAAATTTTTTTGTCCAAATTTTGCTGAAATAATAGCTGCCGATAAGATAAACCGACACTAGGAAGTGATCCTTTATGATGGATAATCGTTTTAAAAGTCGACGGCCCCTTCTCTACATTTGTTGAATACGTTCGGTCCGACTAGCCGTTTCCCGTCCCCATTCTGCAATAGATTCTAATAGCGGAATAAGCGTCTTGCCGAATGGTGTAAGTTCATAATCTACTTTTAAAGGGGCTTTATCGGTATGTACTGTACGCTTTACTAAACCATCAGCCTCAAGTTCCTTTAATTGTAAGCTCAAAGTTCGCTCGGTAATTAGTGCACATTCTTTTCTTAATTCATTATAACGTTTTTTTTCAATTAGATGAATCAAAATTACTGCCTTCCACTTTCCGCCTATGTATTTCATAGTCAGGCTGGTACTGCATGGGTATTGTTTGTTGTCTATCAAATACATCTGTTACTATCAAGTTTGACCGTTATTGCAAATATATAACACTATATTTAAGTTTGCAACTATAAAATATATAGTTAATTTAATCTTGTATGTTATGGCTTTTTTAGAAACTGCAAAGCAACGTTACACAACGAAAAAGTATAATTCAGAAGCGCTAATTCCGGAGGAGAAAATCGCTGAATTAAAGGAAATAATCCGATTGAGTCCATCTTCCATCAATAGCCAGCCATGGAAATTCTTCTTTGTCTCTTCTGGAGAGATGAAACAAAAACTCGCTGCCGCATCCTATTGGAACGCACAGAAGATAAATGAGGCAAGCCATCTGGTTGTCTTTAGCGCACTTACCGATGTAGATCGCTTTGAAGAGCAGATCGCAAACACGCTTCCAGAGGGATCGATTAATTACTATAAGCAATTTTTGCAGTCGAAAGGGGAGGTCCATGTTCAATCCTGGATGAAGCAACAGGTGTATCTTTCTTTGGGATTTTTCCTTGCAGCCTGTGCTGCAAATCATATTGACGCAACCCCAATGGAAGGAATTGAAAATTCCGTCTACGATGAAATACTGGAACTCGATGGCTATCGGACGCTATTTGCAGTTGCTATTGGCTATCGACATGTGGAGGATGCAAATCAGCCTGCAATTACCGCAAAATCACGCTTGACAATTGCAGATATAATTGAAGAGTTCTAGGTAAAAAAAGATGAAACCAATAGTGGTTTCATCTTTTTTATATTAGTTTAAACTTATCTTTTTGCCCTGTTCGGGGAAAACATAATTTATTTTAAGTGGATTATTGTTGAGCAATTCGTTTTTAATGATTTCAGGGTTGTTACCAGTTGGTTTTCGGTGTGTGACCACTATGCTTAGCCCTTCCAAGTTTTTCAGTCCCGTTTTTTCTTTGAGCTTTAGGAGTTCTTCTAGCAGCAAATTGGGGGTTAGGTGACCGAAGAGTAAATTTTCTGGCTGATTATTTGGGAAGGAGACTTCAATCAATATGCTGTTTAATTGTTTATTTTTGATCAGTGGGGTAATCTTATTCCAGAGCTTATCTAGCTGATCGGATTTTTCCACCCGGTCCGCGCCAGTATCGCCGAGGTAAAGGAGGTAGTGATTATCATGGCGGACAAGTGCTGCACTGCTTTTATACGGATTTACATGGCTCAGCTCATATGCCGTCAAAGATAATGCTGTATTTGGTACTTGCATTTCCTGCCCCTCCTGTAAAATGTTGTAATGATACTTTCTTAGTATGGGCTTTTGGCCCTGATCACCAAAATTGATCCAGGTATCCGTGATAAAATAGTGATTTTGTAGAATTTGAAGGACCGGATCAATAGCGAAAATGTTCTTTTTGCTATCGGCAGGAGAATTAATAATAAGACCCGATAGATGATCAAGATGTCCATGGGAAATGAAATATCCCTTTATTTGGTTATGCAAAATTGTTTCGACCGATCCATTTAGACTTTTCAACGCAATAGCTTTTCTAATCCCCGTATTTATGGTTCCGGCATCGAGGCAAAGGAAGGCCGTATCTCTTGGAGTGCCTACTAAATAAGCAGAAAGATTGTCTTCTTGTTCGCCACCATATATTCCCAGCGGGACAAGGTCAAAATGCTGTGCCTGACAGGTTATGGTCACAAGAAATGTAAAAATGGAAAGCGCTAGTTTTTTCATGATTATTAAACTAAAAACCCATCCGTTGTTATAGGATGGGTTCAAATTTACGTTATTTTTTGTTTATTGGTTGAATCGGTAACGTACACCCAGCTGAATTCTCCAGCGTGAAGTTTCATCCACACTGTTCGAGAAAGTGTTGGTTAAAGGAATCTGATTGGTAGCATCTAAATAAGGGAAGGAGAATGTTGGCTGTCCCTGCGCATTCAATCCTTTGTAATTTAAGATACCGTTTGCTTTGTTGGCAAATTGGGCAACTCCCCAGCTTTTGTTGATCATATTACCGAAATTAAATACATCAAAAGTAATCTGCAATTGATGTTTCTTACCGCTGGTATTTAAAAATACATCTTGTGCGATGCGGATATCCAGTGTTCCGATCATTTTTCCTACCAATGCGTTACGTTTCGCGTATTGGCCTCTGTGCGCATTCAGGTAATTGTCCTGATTAATGTATCCGTTCAATTGAGACCATAATTGATCAGCTGTCCGAGTGTCTTGCGCATTGTCGCCAACAAGTGCAATTTCAGCTTTACTATTTGGAATGTAGATCAAGTCATTACCAGACAAACCATCATTGTTCAGGTCACCGCCATAAGTATAAGAGTAGCGAGGCCCGTCCTGCAGTTGATAAAATAAGGAGAATGTCGTTCCTAAATGATCCAGGTATTCTTTACGGTAAGAGAAGTTGGCAATAAATCTATTTTTAACCAAATAAGTTGAATAAGATAGGTCAGCGCTATTTGGATTACCCGACACATAGCGATCACGCCACATGGATTGAGCAATAGATCCTCCATCGTTCACAGATCTTGAATCTGTATAGGTATAACCGATATTTGCAAAAAATCCACCTTTGAACTCTTTCGACAATGTTCCTGTCAAGGTATAACTATAACCTTTTGATGTATTGGACATCACAATGGCGTCGGAAATATTCGGATTTTCGGGAGTAGGTTGAGCAGCACCATAAATACGTGGAGTATTGTAACGCATACGGTTATCGGCACCAACTAAAGCTTTACCGTCCGTCGTATTTAGATTGACGTTACGGAAATAGACCGAATTGATATCTTTTGAATACATGGCTTCAAAAGTACCAATAACACCGCCTGGTAATTTTTGGTCAATGGCAAGGTTCGTTCTCCAAAGCTGCATAAATTTGAAGTTATTATCCGTTACCGCCAAGTTATAACTCGAGTTGTTGGCTGCAGTTTGGTGGTTCACATTGCGATAAGCATCTACATCAGGTGTAAATGGGCGGTTTGTAGGATTATTAATGGATTCAGAACCAAACATAACACCATTATTGCCGGCCTGATTAGAAATCCATACTAATGGCGGACGACCCGTAAAGATTCCCGATCCACCACGTACCTGCGTTTGATTTGTTCCATTGACATTCCAATTAAATCCAATTCGTGGCGACCAAAGAATTGCACTCTTTGGATATTTTGATACATCGATCTTTTCACCTTGATCAAAATTCAACTTGGTTACATTATCATTTTTCAGTTCATTGGGGGATGATATGTTAGTCAAATCGGCTCTCAATCCAGCAGTCAATTTAAAATGATCATTTACAGCATAGGCATCCTGTGCATATAGACCAAACATACGTGCTGAAATTTCTGCATAAGGAAATGACCCATCAGGTAAAACAGAATATTGGATTTGGTATTTGGTTGCGTTAGAAACATTATTTTTTGCAGAGTTGTAGAAGTCATCTAAACTGGCAAATGTATAGGCTCCATAATAGTTCGGTGCAAATCCATTGGTGGTTTTGTAACTTTCAAAATTGGCTCCCAAGGTAATCTCATGCTTTCCGGCATAAATATTAAAGTTGTTGGTTGCTTGAAATACTTTCGTCTTTAAGCTATTAAATGCTGTAAATGGTTCGTAACCAAATGCTGTCATGCTACTACCGTCGGGGTTCATGATGTCTACCAAAGGAAATGGTTGGCCACCTTTCGACTCTCTATAGTCGTTCATGACATTGTATCCTACGGTCAATGAATTAGAATATTTGCTACTGATACGCGTACGTAATTCTAAATTCACATTGTCCATGTTGTTGTTTATACCGTAGCCTGCTGAGCTGAAAGGTAGGCCAAGGTTGGACGGTTGCCGATTATTTTTGGGCGCACCACTATTGGACGGTAAGATGTCGCGATAGGAACGAAAGTAGAAATATTTGGCGCTTAAGGTATTTTTTTGATCGATATTGTAATCTAATTTAACGGAAAATTTGTCACTGCGTGTATCCAAAGGATAATCTTGATAAGATCCAGGATTATACCCGATCGATTTAAGGTAGTTGGCTAGCTCATCAAGTTTCTCCGCAGATACGGTTGAAACATTCGGCCCCGTATTTCCTCCACGTGAAGCTATAAAATTTGTTCCTGGGTCTGTTCTTCGCTCAAGCTCGCCGCTTGCAAAAAAGAATAGCTTGTTTTTGATAATTGGTCCCCCCACGGTAAAACCATAGCCTTTTAAGCTGAAGTTGTTGACTGGTGCTCTTAGTCCGGCCGAATTGTATTTGTTGACTAAATTCTGATTTCTGAAATAATAATTTAACGAACCTTGTACTTCGTTGGTACCACTTCTTGTTACGGCATTGATTGCAGCACCGGTAAAACCATTTTGCCTTACGTCATAAGGAGCAATGTTTACTGAAATCTCCTCAAAGGCATCCATATTGATAGGTTGCGAGTTTGTTTGGCTTCCGATGGTTCCTTGTAGTCCAAACGCGTTGTTAAATAGCGCGCCATCGATGGTAAAGTTATTGGCAAGGTTGCTTCTTCCTGCAAAAGAAGGATTACCGTACTGCATCGAAAATTGAGGGGTCAGTTTGACAAAGTCTGTAAAGCTTCGATTGAGTGTGGGTAGATTTTGAATCGCTGTGCGGGAAATGTTTTGTGCCGCACCTGTTCGGCCGGAGTTGAAGACTTTGCCCTGTCTCGTACCTACAACGACAGCTTCATCCAACACCTGCAATGCGGACTGCATCTGAATATCCAATGTTGAGCTCTGTCCCAAAGCTAGTTTCTCGATCTGCTTGATATTGGGTGAATGACCCAGATAAGTTACGGTGATTTGATAAGGGCCACCAATTCTCATATTGGGGAGATTGTAGCGGCCGTCACTTCGCGATGAAGTAACGTACTTTGTCCCAGAAGGTAAATGTATGGCTTCGATTGTCGCCCCATTGATTGGCGAATTTCCCTCTCTGACGGTTCCATTCAGAGCAGAGGTGGTTTCATTTTGCGCATAGGTAAGTGAGGTACCGATTGTGCTTAGCAAAATACTGGTAATCAAATGTTTTCTCATTTGTTTTGTAGCTGTTTAAATGACTAGGTGATTTTTAAACCGCGATAAAGGTAGGAGAGTAGTATTGATTTTGTGTTAAGTAAATATTAGTTAACGGTTTCCACTGTCGTAGGTATAAACCGTTTTTTATTATTGATAATTCAGTCCAATCTTGCTTGCGGCTATTTTTTAATTTTGATTATGTTTACGTTTTTTCTTTTGTTGTTTAGTATATTCAAACCTATTTAACCGGATTGGATTTTATCGTTACTTATGACCATAAATTTTAAAAACATAGATTATTTGAAGTCTGGAAACGACGTGCAGAAAAAAGCCTATCGGTTATTGACTGACTATCAAATTACTACTCTTCTTGATGCTTATGATCCGATTGTAGTTGGTACGATACCGATTCAGCTAGATGTGGGTGGGAGCGATATAGACATTATTCTGTGTGTCAACGATTTTGATGCTCTTGAAGAAATGCTGTCTCTTAATTTTTCGAAACATGCACATTTTCGGTTACAGCGGCCGGCCGATCGTGTAATCGTCTGCCGTTTCACGATTGAAGAGCAGCTTTTTGAAATTTATGCAACGGATAAAGCAACTGAAATTCAGAATGGATACTTACATATGCTTAAAGAGCATGAAATTATTCAATTGAGGGGTGGAGAATTCGCTGAACAGGTCAGACAGCTCAAGAGGAGTGGGATAAAAACTGAGCCTGCATTTTGTCAGCTATTGGGAATTGAAGGCGATGCATATACAGAACTTCTAAAGTATAATCCAGCAGATAACACGATGAACTATGAATGATTTTAATCTATAATAGAATGAATCCCCTAGTTGAACAGTTCAAAAAATATGGCTATCTCAATGAAGCAATTGAGAAAGCGGTAGAAAATAGAACGCGTTATTTCTTTAAGAAAAAGGGCGAGCATTTTTTGAGAGAAGGGCAGCATTTATCCAGCTATTTTGTTTTAAGTACAGGATTACTACGAGCTTATTTTTTTAAAAACGGACGTGAAATGAACAGCTGGTTTGGTGAGGAAAACCAGATTTTTGGATCGATTTTACCCGTTTATACTGAAAAACCCTCTTTTGAAAATATTCAGCTTCTTGAAGATTCCGAGATCTATGCTATTTCTGTAGACGATTTAAATGAATTGTATAGAATTTATCCTGAACTAAATCTTATCGGTCGGAAGATTGCCGAGGAGGTTTGTATTATTCTTGAAGAACGGATTATGTCGCTGCATACCGAATCTGCAGTAGAACGATATCAATCGCTCATACGCTTACAGCCCAATTTGTTAAATAGAATTAATCTCGGTCATATTGCATCATATTTAGGGATTACACAAGAAACACTTAGTCGGATCCGGCGATAAGGTACGATTTTGATATAAGTCAAAAAATGCACCTCATTTAGCGATTATCTTTGCTGTAGAAATTTAAACTATTGAAAATGAATTGGATTGCATTGATCATCGCTGGCATTTTTGAAATTGGCTGGCCGCTCGGATTAAAAATGGCTCAACAGCCAGATTCAAATAAATTGGGTTGGATCATATTGGCTATTGTTTCTATGAGCATTAGTGGAGGATTATTGTTTTACGCTCAAAAGGCAATTCCTATCGGTACAGCTTATGCCGTATGGACAGGTTTGGGAGCTGTGGGAACATTGATTGTTGGAATCTTTTTTTTCGGAGATTCTGCCAATATATTTAGGCTCCTTTCAGCAACATTGATCGTCGCTGGAATTATCGGTTTAAAAATATTCTAAAAAGCCACAGGAAATGCTATTTATGTTAGGGAAGATTTAAATAAATTATATAGGTGAGCTCAATTTGCTTGACTAGAATGTTCAAAGTCGTTTGAAACGCACTTTTTTAATCAAAACTCCTTATAAAAGAGTAGGTTGGGATGATTTTTGCTTGATAATCAAATTATGAGGCAAGAACTAGCAGAAAAAATAGAATTGTATAGTAAAAGGTACGGCCTATTTATGCGGCCGGAGTATATTAGCTTTGCTCGGGACACGACAAGACTTTTGCTTCGCAATGAATGTCTCCGTGAAGGTGATATAAAAGCGTACCAAGACTATATTGCTTCTCATTATCCGGAAGATCTTCCCTGGGAAATGAAACAATATCAGGAAACGACCAAAGCATTGGAACGAATGAGTAAGGAAATGGCAATTGCTTGGGTGAATACGCATCAAATCAATATTTTCGAATCCGATATTTTTATCGATGATGAAGATTCAATTTTGCGCCCTATTCAGTCAAAGGATGAAGATATGTTTCGCTATAATTTTAATGCGTTGGAAGAACTCATCTACAATCACCAAAGACCAGAAGATCTATTTCGGCGGAATAGGGATTGTTTTTGGATAGATACAAGAATTGAATGGCGGTAGTTTGCAGCTCATCTTGATGCTGTTTCCCAAGCATTATCTCCTTTTATAATGAATACTTCTTGCGATATTTTTTATAATCGAGACGCTAAAACAATTTTTTGTTTTAGCGTCCAAGTCCTTCGCATATGTGAAGGACTTTTTTTATAAAAGCTTTATTTTTAGATTTCTAAACGATACGCCTCTCGACCAATCCTGCAGTGCTAATTTCCCATTGATATGCTTACCAAACTCCGGATAATCTTTGAAATTACTATGCTTTACTAAATCTTTCCATTTAGCTGAATTAAAATCCATTTCAGCAGTGATTTTTCCATTTAGGAAGAATGTAATTTTTCCATCTTTCTGAACGATACTGGATTCATTCCAATCATCTTGCGTTTTAATGTTGACAAAGTTTTGTTGCGGTAGAAATGTATAAAGACAGCCCGAACGCTTTAGCGGTTTATCAAAATCAGGATGGGAATCTGCCAACAGTTGGTACTCCGGTCCAGAATGGTAGGTCGCATTAATATCGGGTCTTTCCTGTACGTTGACAAAAACGCCACTATTTCCCTCTTTTTCCAGCTTCCATTCAAACTTAAACTCATAATTTTTATACTCTTTGTCCGATACCAAGTCGTATTTTTGGCTTTCACTGTTTGGGTCACAGTAAATTGTTCCATTTTTTACAATCCAGGCCGTAGGCGCATTTTTGCTATTATTGTACGTATGCCAATTGTTGAGCGTGCTACCATCAAATAAAAGTTGCCAGCCATTACGTTGCTCTTCTTCTGTCAATGTATTGGGACTGCTTTTTTCATTTTGACAGGAGAGTAAAATACAGCCCAGAAAGACCCATAAGGTGATTTTTTTGAAAAGGTTTAAGTTTATCATTGTTTTTATTTTTATAAGTGTCTCTTTAATACGTTTTCCCAACCAATATGTATTCCCTAAAATAATTTTTAATGTGAACTTTTGGAGACAATTTCATATTCCTTTGCAAATTTGTTACATAGTGCTTCTGCTAATACTTATCCCGAGGTTCACATATTCTCCCATTCATTCATGAATTTTTAAAATGTGCTGGCCCATCATTTTAAAAGATAAATCGGCTCAAGCCGTCTATACTTCTTTGGTCACCTTTCAAGCATAGATGACAAGGTACACATTATAATGATTTGATCACATTTTCAGCATAGTCATTCTCATTTTGATAAAATAACCTTATCAAAATGATAGGATTCTCCAATTCTATTTTGTGACTTATTTTTTTATATCATCTGATTAATAGTGTTTTATGATGTTTTTCGGTACAGTGGAACAGGATTTGGCTTATGGGGACAAATGAATGTAAATATGAAAACAGGACGGAAAAGAAAAGTATGTGGTAAGAGTCCGCCGAGGGGGACGATCGGCAAAGCTACTAGCATTAAATTCAAGTTTAAAAAATGAAATCGCAAGTCACTAATAAAGTTTAACAATGGTAATAACAATTGTACTCATCATAACTGGACTATTTTTCTTCTGGTTATTCTATAAAATGGTCGACTTTTTCGGCAAAATATAAAATAAATAATATGAAAGAGAAGCAAGAAAATAAAGGCAGAGGTTCCGCTCATAATGTGTCGGGCGACCGTATAGCGAAGGTCATCGTAGTGGTATTGATTATTGCAATGATTTTTCAACTCTATATCGGGTAGATTTTGATACATAGTTTTACGAACAACATGAAAAAATTAAATCAATACGGTGCAGGTCTGTATATGGCGCTCCATTACAAAGAAATCCGATCAGAGATTAGTTTCCTATTACGGAAGCACAATTTTGCAGGAGCTTTACAGGCTGTTATTAATCATCTTCGGAGCTTAATAGTACTGCAAAGCACGGACAAAATCTGCCAGCATATTCATTTCCTCGGAATGATTTATGGACGAGGAAACAATTATGTAAAATACATTTTGGAAAATCTTTTTGTTAGATCTTTAGGAGGTCTTCGACGCATAAGTTCGGTCCATGCATGGGCAGAAATCGAAGCCCAGCTACCAACACCATTTTTAGAGGTCCTCAAAGGACAACAAATCCATAACCTTCTAATATCAAAGTAAATGACAGCTTTATTTATTGTAGCACTACTGGTTTTTACATACATCTGTTATGTACTCTTAAGGCCAGAAAAATTTTAATAACAAGATTACTCATTCGTCATTGTCAGCGATTAAACTGCGCTTTCAGTCAGTCCTTTTGGCATTACGAAGTCAAAAGAAGGGCTTAAAGTTAGCTGACGATTGATCATGATACACTTTTTATACAAATCAATTAAAGAAATGAATACAGAGATTCTTGGAATCATAGTGATGTTCATCGTAACATTACTACTCGGACTTCCCCTCGGGAAATATATAGCTAAGGTATATGGTAACGAAAAGACCTGGTTAGATCCATTGTTTCAACCATTGGAACGTTTTTTTTATCGAGTGACAGGAATTAATCCCAATGTTCAGATGACTTGGCAAAAGCACCTCCTTGCTCTTCTGACAATTAATCTAGTGTGGTTCCTGTTGAGTATGGCTATCCTGATGAATATGGGAAGTTTGCCTTTAAATCCAGATGGAAATCCTGGAATGACTGCTGATTTGGCTTTTAATACCAGTATATCCTTTTTGGTTAACTGTAATCTCCAACACTATTCTGGGGAGTCGGGCGTGAGTTATCTAGGACAAATTTGGCTCATGTTTCTCCAATTCGTGACTGCAGGCGTGGGAATGGCTGCTGCAGTGGTTATTTTTAAAGCTTTTAGGGATAAAACAACAACGCAATTGGGCAATTTTTACGATTTCTTTGTGAAATCTTGCACCCGCATTTTACTCCCTATCTCGGTCCTGGTTGCTGCCATTTTCGTGTTCCAAGGCATGCCGATGACATTCGAAGGTAAGGACAGTATGATTACAGTTACTGGAGATACCGTACAGGTAAGTCGAGGACCAGTAGCTGCCTTTGTTCCAATTAAACATCTGGGAACAAATGGAGGTGGTTTTTTTGGTGCTAACAGTGCGCATCCATTCGAAAATCCCAATTATTTGACCAACATGGTGGAAATGATTGCCCAGTTTATTATCCCGATGGCGATGATATTTGCATTCGGCTTTTTTATTCGCAAGCGTAAATTTTCATGGATGATGTTTGGCGTGATGACCATTGGGTTTATCATCCTGACGATTCCAAATATAAAAATGGAAATGGCTGGAAATCCAGCGATCGCACAGATGGGTATTGATACGTCTATGGGGGCTATGGAGGGAAAGGAAATACGTATTGGTGCCGCAGCATCCGGCTTTTGGAGTATTGTCACAACGATGATTTCGACGGGATCAGTCAATTCTATGCATGATAGTTACATGCCCTTATCTGGTATGAACGAACTGATAGCCATGATGGTGAATGCCTTTTATGGCGGTGTGGGCGCGGGAATACTCAATTTCTTCATTTTTATTATACTCGCCGTTTTCATTAGTGGCTTGATGGTGGGGCGCACACCAGAGTTTATGGGTAAGAAAGTTGAAGCGCGCGAAATGAAAATCGCCATGATTGTTGCTCTTGCCCATCCTTTTCTAATCCTTGTCGGTACAGCACTTGCGACAGCGTTTCCAGCCCAAGGTGCTTCTACATTGAATAACCCTGGATTCCATGGTTTTAGTGAAATATTGTACGAATATACTTCATCCGCAGCCAACAATGGTAGTGGTTTTGAAGGTCTTGGAGATAATACCATTTGGTGGAACATTTCGACGGGTATTGTATTGTTACTCGGCCGATTTATACCGATTATAGGCCCAATTGCTATTGCTGGGTTATTGGCTGAGAAGAAATTTATACCTGAAGGCGAGGGAACGCTAAAAACTGATACAAGTACATTCGGTTTAATGGTATTCGCTGTGATCGCGATTATTGCAGCACTCTCTTTCTTCCCTGCGTTGGCACTGGGTCCAATTGCGGAATATTTTTCCATGTAATACGTAAAAATTAAAGAATTCTAAAAATGAGCAGTCAAAAAACATTGTTTCAGAAAGAGCTTGTACAACAAGCGTTAAAGCAATCTTTCGTGAAGCTAAATCCTAAAATAATGTTCCGTAATCCAGTGATGTTTACCGTGGAAATCGGGACGTTGATTATGGCCGTGGTTTGTCTTTGGATAATGACCGGAGAAAAATCACAAGGTACACTTGGTTATAATTTTACAGTATTTCTTATCCTATTTTTAACCTTGCTGTTTGGCAATTTTGCGGAGGCAATTGCCGAAGCCCGCGGAAAGGCGCAAGCAGATAGTCTTCGGAAAACTCGGGAGGAAACTCCTGCAACCCTGCGCGATGGTGGGGTCGTTTCATCCGCTCAATTGAAAAAAAATGATGTTTTTGTTTGTCAGGCTGGTGATGTAATTCCATTGGATGGGGAAATTATCGAGGGGTTGGCGACAATAGATGAAAGTGCAATTACCGGTGAATCAGCACCGGTGATCCGCGAGGCTGGGGGCGATAAAAGTTCAGTTACAGGTGGCACCAAGGTTTTATCCGATCGAATTGTCGTGCAGGTAACGACAGAACCGGGTGAAAGCTTTCTGGATAAGATGATCGCACTGGTCGAAGGGGCAAGCCGCCAAAAAACACCTAACGAGATTGCCTTAACCATCCTTTTGGCAGGTTTTACACTTGTTTTTATTATCGTAACGGTGACCTTAAAACCATTTGCGGATTATGCCAATGTCGGTATCACCATTGCTTCGTTTATTTCACTTTTTGTCTGTCTGATTCCAACGACAATAGGTGGTCTTTTATCGGCGATTGGTATCGCGGGAATGGATCGCGCACTTCGTGCAAATGTTATTACAAAAAGTGGCAAGGCAGTTGAAACGGCGGGTGACATTGATGTCTTGTTGCTTGATAAAACTGGAACCATTACGATCGGAAATCGTAAGGCGACAAATTTTTATCCCGCCGATGGTGTCATGAAAGCAGCGCTGGTACGTGCAGCAACATTGAGCTCTATGGCGGATGAAACACCAGAAGGGAAATCAATTGTCGAATTGGCTGGTGTCAACCCATCGAGCTATAAGGTCGAAAACCCGGCATTCATTAAGTTTACCGCCGAAACCCGTAGCTCGGGAATAGACTTTGAACAGACACGTATTCGTAAAGGTGCAACAGATGCTATTCGAAATATCATTGTAAAGGCTGGAAATCTATTTCCTCAGGAAATAGATGAGCGCGTAAAGCTTATCTCTCAAAATGGGGGGACCCCATTGGTCGTAGCCGAGAATGAACAAGTACTCGGTGTCATAGAATTGCAGGATGTGATAAAACCCGGGATTCATGAACGCTTTGAAAGGTTGCGAAAAATGGGTATTAAGACTGTTATGGTGACAGGAGACAATCCGTTAACGGCCAAATATATTGCCGAAAAAGCGGGGGTGGATGATTTCATCGCCGAAGCGAAACCCGAAGACAAGATGAACTATATCAAAAAAGAACAGCTTGACGGGCGATTGGTCGCCATGATGGGGGATGGTACAAACGATGCTCCGGCACTTGCACAAGCGGATGTTGGTGTAGCAATGAATAGCGGTACGCAAGCTGCAAAAGAGGCTGGAAATATGGTCGATCTCGACAATGATCCGACCAAATTGATCGAGGTTGTGGAGATAGGTAAGCAATTGTTGATGACCCGGGGTACGCTGACAACATTTAGTATTGCAAACGATGTTGCCAAATATTTTGCGATTATTCCGGCCCTGTTTATTGCGGCAATACCGGCACTTCAAGGTTTAAATATTATGCAGCTCAGTAGTCCACAAAGCGCCATACTATCGGCTGTCATCTTCAACGCAATTATTATCCCATTACTGATTCCTTTGGCATTAAAGGGAGTTGCATACAAACCTATAGGCGCAAGCGCATTGTTACGGAGAAACCTGCTCGTTTTTGGACTTGGTGGAGTGCTCGTTCCATTTATTGGTATCAAGGTCATAGACCTGCTGGTTTCGCTATTTATCTAATACATTTTTAATAATTAAAGCAAAGATGAAAACACAAATATATCCAGCAATAAAGATTACAATAGTTTTATTGCTCCTGCTGTCAGTTGTATATCCGGCCCTTGTTTGGGCAATAGCTCAGATAGCACCTAATCATGGAAAAGGGGAAATGCTAGCGTACAACGGGCAAAAGTATTACAGAAATATTGGACAGGCCTTTACGCGTGATGATTACTTCTGGTCGCGTCCTTCCGCTGTTGGTTATAATGCAGCAGGATCGGGAGGAAGTAACAAAGGACCCTCTAATGGGGAATATCTTTCGGAAGTTAAGGCCCGTATTGATACGTTCTTAGTCCACAATCCCACCGTAAAACGCGAACAGGTACCGGTAGACATTGTTACAGCCAGTGGCAGTGGTTTGGATCCAGATATCTCGGTAGAGGCCGCAAAAATACAAATCGATCGTGTTGCGAAAGCAAGAGGTATATCGGTAAATAGCTTACAGTCTCTCGTTGATGCTCACGTTCAGACCCCTCTATGGAATATGTTTGGACCTCGCAAAATCAATGTCCTTGAACTAAATATTGCTTTGGACAAGATGGTTGAAAAATAAAATTGACCTGATGGGTCATTGATTTACACTTTACAAGAACGATATACATGAAAAAACTAGCGATGTTGGCCTGTTTACTCGCAGGAGCAACACAATTATTTGCACAGCAAGATACAACTCAAAATACCCAATTGTCTATCAGTGGTTACCTTGAAGCATATTACCTTCGGGACTTTAACAACCCAATTGGAAATACACGCCCAGGCTTTGTATATAGTCACAACAGAACAAATGAAGTAAACATAAACTTGGCACTTTTAAAAGCTGCGTACGAAACAACAAATACACGTGCAAATCTTGCTTTTGGTGTCGGTACATATATGAATGCGAACTACAGTGCGGAACCCGGTGTCTTAAAAAATATTTACGAAGCGAATGCCGGTGTTCGTATCTCGAAAAAACATAATCTATGGATCGATGCTGGAATATTTTCATCCCACTTGGGCTTTGAAAGCGCTATAGGAAAGGATAATTGGACTGTAACAAGGAGTATTTTTGCTGATAATTCCCCTTATTTTGAAACCGGCGCAAAAATATCCTATACATCCGCATCAGGAAAACTATTTTTAAGCGGGCTTATTTTAAACGGATGGCAGCGGATTCAACGGGTGGATGGTAGCAGTTTACCTGCATTTGGACATCAATTAGTCTATAAACCGACAGCTAAATGGACTATCAATAGTGGTTCTTTTATTGGCAGTGATAAAGCGGATAGCGTCAGACAGATGCGCTATTTTCATAATCTATATGCCATTTATCAAATGAATGAAAAGCTGGGAATTACATTCGGATTTGATATTGGAGCGGAACAAAAAGCAAAAGGTAGCTCAACGTACAATGTATGGTACACGCCTGTGTTAATTGCACGATATGCGACGACCGAAAAATTTAGCTTAACAGCAAGAGGAGAATATTACAACGATAAGCATGGTGTAATCGTTTCGACTACGACAGATCAAGGTTTTCAAACGTTTGGCTATTCTTTAAATGCAGATTATGCAATTCTTCCCAATGTCGTTTGGCGCACGGAACTACGTAATCTCACCAATAAAGATGCTATTTTCCTTGATCGGACAAATAAGTTGGTGAAAAATAGTTTGACGGCTGTCACAGCACTTACAGTTAGTTTTTAAAACAATCGTTCCTGTCGTGTGTTGGATCGGCAGGAACTTTCTGAAATGAAAGGCAATAAAAATGGAAGAAAGGAAAAGCGCTGAACACTTTTTGGACCTTATCCGAAAATCGAGAAGAGGTCGCTTCAAACTTTATATCGGCATGAGTGCAGGCGTCGGAAAAACTTACCGCATGTTACAGGATGCCCATACACTTTTACAGGGAGGAATCGATGTGCGTATTGGCTATATTGAGACACATAATCGGAAGGAAACCCATCAATTGCTGGATGGTCTACCCGTTATAGCCCGACGCCATCTTTTTTATAAAGGCAAACAGTTAGAGGAACTGGATCTTTATGCTGTTTTGAATTCACATCCTGAGGTAGTCATTATCGATGAGCTGGCACATACCAATATTGAAGGTAGCAAAAATACCAAAAGGTGGCAGGATGTTATGGAGATTCTGGAAGCCGGGATTAATGTGATCAGCGCTGTAAATATCCAGCATATTGAGAGTTTAAACGAGGAGGTTAAAGCGATTACAGGGGTTGAAGTGCAAGAACGTGTCCCTGACAGTGTTATTGATTCCGCCGATGAAGTCGTTAACATTGACCTTACTGCAGAAGAACTTATCATCCGCCTAAAAGAGGGCAAGATCTATGACGCTTCAAAAATTCAGGCAGCACTTCAAAACTTCTTTAAAAGCGAACATATCTTGCAATTGCGGGAAATGGCGTTGAAAGAAGTGGCTTCCCAGGTTCAACGTAAAGTGGAGATCGAAGTTCAACCTCAACGATGGGTACGAAAGGAGCGTTTCCTGGCTTGTATAAGTTCCAATGAAATAAAAGCAAAAAACGTGATCAGAAAAACAGCGCGCTTAGCAGGATATTACAATAGCAGTTGGTTTCTGCTGTATGTACAGTTGCCAAAAGAGCGTGGCGATCGGATAGCCTTAAATAAACAGCGGCACCTGATCAATAACTTTAAGCTGGCGACAGAACTTGGTGGTGAAATTATCAAAGTGGAAAGTCATAGTGTGGCAAAAGAGATTATCGCTTTGTGCGAGCTCCGCAAGATCACCACAGTTTGTATTGGTAAACCACGATTATCTCTTTTAAGGATGTTACTTGCTAAGGATACATTTAGCAAATTGCTGACGCAACTGTCGACCGAAGACATCGACCTGATTATATTGTCATAATGATAAAGGTAAATTGTGAATAAGATGAAAATAAAAACGAAACTTACCTTTGGTGTAGGATCACTTTTTCTCATGATCTTTCTACTCGCCACTTTAAGCGGCTGGTCTGTAAACCGGTTAAAAAAGGATACCGCAAATATATTGACAGCAAATTACAACACGCTGCTGTATGCCAAGAATATGTTATTGGCTTTGGAGGAAATTCCTGTTGAAAAAACTGCTTTTAAGAACTTCGAGGTCAACCTTGACAAACAACGGAGAAATGTTACTGAAGTCGGAGAGCAACAAACAACGAACGCGATTGCTGAACATTTTTTAAAACTGAAATATAAGCCCTTAGACATCACTATTATCTCGTCCATCAGAAAGGATATTGCTTTGTTAATGGAGCAAAATATGACGGCAATTTCTAGGAAGAGTATTGTTGCGGATCGCACCGCAGAACATGCAATTTTGGTCATTTCATTTGCTGGGGCACTCTGTTTTATTATTGCTTTTATATTGCTGGTCAATTTGCCGTCCAATATAGCTGATCCCATAGCAAAATTGACAGCGAGTATTCAACAGATTGCAGGACAGAACTACAAAGAACGAATTCAGGTACAGAGCGGAGGTGAGTTTGCTGAACTCGTCGCTTCATTCAATTCCATGGCAGAGAAACTTGAAGAATACGCTGAAAGTAAACTTGAAAAAATTTTAAAGGAAAAAAGTCGAATCGAGTCTCTTGTGGATCATATGCATGATCCGGTGATAGGCTTCGACGAAGAGCGACGTGTTATTTTTGTCAACGAGGAAGCGCTTCGCATCACCAATCTACATAAAGATCAACTTCTCGGAAGATCTGCTTTGGCGGTTTCAGATGAAAATGATCTTGCTAAAGATATTTTTAAAGACCTGTTCCTTCCCGTGGAGCAACGTGAAAAGAATGCTGTTAAAATTTATGCGGACGATAGAGAAAGCTATTTTGAGAAAGATGTTATCGATATCAATGTTTTGCCGACTGGTGAACTGGAATCAAAGTTTATTGGGCAGGTGGTTATCCTAAAGAATATTACGCCATTTAAGGAACTTGATCTTGCAAAAACAAACTTTATCGGCACCGTTTCTCACGAGTTCAAAACACCTATTGCTGCGATTCAGATGGGGGTTCAATTGCTGGAAAATGAACAAATAGGCCATCTGAATACCGAACAGCTCACCTTGTTAAACGGAATAAAAGAGGATTCTAACCGACTGCTTCAAATAACCGGTGAACTGTTAAATATGACCCAGGTTGAAAGTGGTTCCATCCAAATTAACTTACATACGACAGAAATACAGCCTATTATTGAATATGCTATCATGGCGAATCAATTTGCTGCGAATCAAAAAAATATACACTTTGTTATCGAGGTAGATCCCAAAGTGAAAGCTATATTTGCTGACAATGAGAAAACTGCCTGGGTTCTTACCAATTTTCTTTACAATGCGATACGTTACTCGCATGAAGATTCGGTCATTCGTATAGGGGTGGAAAATAACGAACTTAAAACAAAATTTATCGTTACCGACAGCGGGCAGGGGATCGAGCCTAAATATCTGGATAAAATATTTGCACGCTACTTTCGTGTACCGGGATCCAAAAAAGGTGGAACAGGACTTGGTTTAAGTATTAGTAAAGAGTTTATAGAAGCGCAAGGAGGCGAGATTGGTGTTGAAAGTGATTATGGCGCAGGAAGTTCTTTCTATTTTTCATTACGTACTGCTATTCCCGATAATTAATACATACTAATCGGATGGTGTCTGTTCCTATAGTGTATTATGACAACACGACAAAGTTGGATCAGATGAGAACAGTTTTTGAGATTATAAGTGGTGCCGGCGAGCCACTCATAATCTCAAAAATGGATTAATGGTTAACTAAAGCCATAGCACCTTCGCTGTATCGAGCTCCGATATTAGGGTATTTATGGAGTATTTCATCGATTGTTTTTAAATCATCATTCGATAATTGTATGTCAAGGGCGCCCACATTTTCTTCCAGGTATTTTCTTTTTTTAGTTCCTGGAATGGGAATGATGTCATTTCCCTGTGCCAGTACCCACGCTAAAGCGAGCTGTATAGGACTACAGTTTTTATCTTTTGCCAGTAGAGAGAAGTCGGCGACCAATTGTGCATTGTTCAAAGCATGTTCGCCTTGATTACGCGGTAAGGTTCTTCTAAAGTCGTCCGAAGCGAGATTTTCTAGATTTAAAGAATTTGAAAATAATCCACGCGCTAGCGGTGCATAAGGAATTAAACTTATCCCCAATTGACGTACAGTCTTTAGGATTTCTTTTTCTACATCGCGTGTAAGGAGCGAATATTCGCTCTGTAAAGCAGCTATAGGGTGTACGGCATTTGCTTTGATGATTGAGGCGGGGGATGCTTCGCTTAAGCCAAGATACCTCACTTTTCCTTCTTTAACCAATTCCGCCATAGCGCCTACGGTCTCTTCGATGGGAATATTGGGATCTACGCGATGTGCATAATAAAGATCTATGGTATCTATTCCAAGGCGTTTTAAACTTTTTTCCACCGCTAATTTTATCCATTCGGGCGAGCCATCGAAGTAGGTGTTTGCCGTACCACTTGGACCTGCTACTTCATCTTTAAAGCGAAACCCAAATTTTGTTGCAATAAAAACTTTGTCACGGTTGGGAACAAGTACTTTTGAAATAAGCTCCTCATTGGCACCGTTGCCGTACATATCTGCGGTATCCCAAAAATTAATGCCTAGGTCCAATGCTCTTTCCAATGTAGCAATGCTCTCTTTCTCGTCCGTAGGTCCGTATGCAAAGCTCATTCCCATACAACCTAATCCAATCGCAGAGAGTTTTTCATTTGTTGTTCCAAGATTTCTATATTTCATAATAATGACATTTTGTTTAATACAAAAGTACACATGGAATAAACGAAGGGAGTTAAGACAATCAAACAGATTGTTATACAATTCAAACAGAACCGCTTCGGACTTGGTTTGGGGACATCCCCGTTTGCTTTTTGAAGAAATTGGTGAAATAGGAAGGATATTCAAATCCTAGGCTGTAGGCAATATCCGATATATTCCAATTGGTATGCAACAACAAAGCTTTGGCTTCTTGGGCCACACGGTTTGCAATGTGTGTACTGGTGGTTTTGCCTGTGGCTTCTTTTACCGACCTGTTGAGGTGATTGATATGAACCGAAAGCGCATGAGCATAATCTGCAGGGCTTTTCAACTGTAGGCTAAGCTGAAGGGTATTGATTGGAAATTGTCTTTCTAACAGCTCAAGAAATAGTCCCGATACCCTGGTTGAAGCGTTGGTATAAGATCCAAAACTCGCTGCGGGACTCGATTTCATGGTTTCATGAATTAGAAGATGTAGATAACTTCGCAACATATCATCTTTATGAACGTAGCTTGAGTTCATTTCAACTATCATCTTCTGGAAGATTGCAGAAATTTCTGCTAATTGTGTTTCATCCGGAAAATAGATCGGATTGCTGCCTATCTTGAACAGCGGGGAGTCTTTTAGACTTTCTATCCGTTCACTATGCTGTATAAATTCCTCTGTAAATATACAATACCATCCTGATTGTTCTGAGGATTCCGGTTCCCAAGCATAGGGGACAACCGGATTCGCAAATAACATGGCCGGTTTATCGATTTGTATCCACTTATCTGCGTAATATAGTTTTCCACGCCCTATAATAAGGGAGGTTTTATAAAAATCACGGCGATTGTACGGAGATACGACAGTACAGGATTCTCTACTGAAAACATTGAAATGCCCAATTCCGGTATTATTTAGCGGCAAATCCAAATTAGTTAAACCTGGTTGCCTTTTGTAAAAATCTGTTACACTTTCGGCTGATTTCATATCACTAAATTAAAAAAAGTGAAACAATCCTAGGTCATAAATGGATCAGTTTCTCAAAAATGAATTCCAATTTTTGGTTAGCTAATGGTATTTTATTTAAACTGTTTGTGATCTTGTTCGTATTTTTGCGTTATCCAATAATTGTTTTTCTTTATCACAAAGATACCCTTTACATGTTATGGCCATGATTAAAATTTATCATAATAAAAATTGTAGCAAGAGTTGTAATGCATTGGAAGTGCTACAGCATCAAGCTGTGGATATAGAAGTGCAGGAGTACTTAAATGATGTTCCAACCAGAGACCAGTTGATTGAATTATTGGGACAACTCAATTTAAAACCTTTGGAACTTATCAGAAAAGGAGAATCTGTTTTTCAGGAAAAATTCCAAAATCTTCATTTGACCGATGAGCAATGGATCGATGCGATGTTAGCGTATCCGATCTTAATTGAGCGACCTATCGTTGTAAAGGATGGTGTAGCCGTAATTGGTCGACCTATTGAAAAAGTTGTAAAGCTCATTTTGGCTAAACAATAAGTTGGCTTGATCTTTGTAACTTCTTTTTTATGAAGCATTTTATGAATATATTGACAGCCTTGTTCGATATTTTTAAACTATTTGTCTGATCTAACTCATACTTATCTTCAGTGATCTGAACAGACTATTATTTGAGCAAATTAAGTTTATTGATGTCAAATAGGCTATCTATGGTTATGTTTACTTAATCAAGGGCTTGCTGACGTGTTCGGATGCAATATGCTGGTCATTTTTTTCTTATCATTTTCAAGGGCAACAAAGGGAAGATCAGACAGTACTCGGATTCTAACTTTCGACAGTGCTTGTTCAGTGATTACTCAGTGCTTGTTCAGTGATCATTCAGTGTAGACTGAATAAACAATGATTGACTACTGTCTAAAAATTGATTTAAAACTGTTATTAGATACAATTTGGTATCAATGTATTTCAGTTTTATCCTTGATGTCTATGCCTACTCTAGTAAATACGGAAATCATACAGTCTACTTGTATTTAATTGGTTAAAATATTTGAAATTAACTATTGTCATGTTGTTTTCAAATATTGATTATTAAGCTACAAATATCGCTAAGTTTTAACCTAATATGGGTTGCAGATTTAATGGATGAATAATTATGTGCAGATTTACGGTGATCAATGAAAACATGGGATATGTTTTCACGATTTTACAGATTTAAATACTTCATTAAATATTTTTAGTTTGAAAAGAGTCCTCATTATCCTGTTCATATTGCTGGTTTCATTTTTAATTGCAGCGTTTTTTATAAAAGTCAACAAGAGGGAAACCTTACTCTATAAGATACAGCAGTGGGTTAGCTACGATGCAGCAGATTGGGAAAATTACGAAAAAAATAAGCAGCTATTGGCTTCCGGAGCCACCGAAGTAACGACGACAGAAGTGACGGCTGCCGAAGATGATCTATATCCGGTCGATACGAATCGCATATCGCCGGAATTTAGGGCTTTAGAAATCGAAAAAATTAAAAAAGCAGATTTTGGGCGATTAGTAATAGCAAAGTTACGACCCGATCATGAGGATGCACAAATTGCATTAATTCATCTCACAGATCGTAAATTGACCGATGTGATAATCAATCAGAAGATTAATATTAAAGTTGGAACTTGTTTTGAAAACCCAAAAACAGCAGGTAATTATCGCTGTGTAAGTTGTATGATTTTACTTTACAATCGAGAGAAGAAAGATTGGGTTGAAGCTCCAAACGGCGAGAATTTCTTGAAAAATGCCTATGATTTCTACCAGGCGTCCGAAGGGGATATTTGGCAAGCACGCGAGCTGTCCATGAGAATCCCGTACGATTATGCGCTGGTAGCAAAATATAGTAAGTAAGATTTCTTTTAAGTAGTTAATATCAATACCGTTATGTTTAAATTTTTGAAAGAATTATTGAATGCGGCAAAGGAAGGTGTAAATGAAGCCAAAGATGAACTTACTTTGAAAGCCGAAGAGGAAAAAAGGGCGGGAAGTTTAGTACCTGATAACACTATACTTCTGAATATTCCTTATGAAGAACAGTTTGGTAATGCGCTAGGAGCCGCATTTAGAGTGATTGTTTTTGGGGATTGGTTTACAGTATTCGGAAGTACCGGAGATGATGGTAGTTATCCCATTCACTTATATCAATTTGGTAATTATCCAAGAATTGATCAATATAGAAGTGATTTTATCAAATTGCTACAGAGAGATTTTGGTATAACGGATAGAGAAACTTGTCTTCAAATGTTGAGTTCATACTTTACGTTACTTGGGATAGAAAAGACAGGGACCGCATTAGAGGGAAAAAACTGCAAAATTGATACATCCATTTGGGATATCTCCAAATCAGGGGTAAATGCCTTTGTTGTTGCTGTAGTAAGTCATATTACGACATCCGCAACAGACGTTGGATATTTACCAAAACCTGTGGCATTAAATGTTCTCAAGAGTTTGTCACTATATGCGAGAAAGCATTTTATTGATTGGTTGCAATTTTCCGATTATTTCCTGGAAGGAGAAGATCAAGTTGGTGTAAACAGTAAAATTGGGAAATCTTACTTGAAAAGGTATATTGGGTATCTTAAAGAAAAGAAAGGAAGTCCTTGGAATAATATCGCATGGTAGAATGGTAATCATTCCGTCTGAGTGTTGTCTCACGTGGCCTTCACATCCACTACATTTTACAGCTTTGGATTTGCTTTATCAATTTGAACAACAAATCGCTCAGAAACAACTCGGTGACCATAGGTATTTCGAAGGATTAGATGCTATCGAGAAAGATGAAGGGGGAATTCCGATGTTCTATCTGACTTGTGGAAGTTAATTTCTTTTTGTGGAATAAATGAATTCTAAAGGCATCATTTTGGTTCTCAGTTGTGTGTTGATCGTTGTCATGTTGATAGAAGTCTATAGGAAAAATGTAGCTAAGAAATATTTATACGGTGTTAAAAAAAGCTATGAAATGAATGATCATTTTGAGACAGATAAATTAAGAAAACTGTCATCACGTCCCTTTTTATTTGGTATAGAAGATAATCTGCTAAGTGACGAAGATTATTTTTTTGATGAAAATTATTTCTACGCTGTCGGTCGAAGAGGCGGGGCAGGTAGATCCTTTAGGTTAGTGGATATCATTGCGCTTCGTAGGACATCGACTCAAATTAATAATCACTATATCTGGCAAGTCGTCGTTCAATTGGATAGTAAGGGACAGTCCATTTTCAGTTTTACGCATAACTATTCCCTCTGGAATAGGAATTTCTATGCTTTTTATCAAAAAATACGGGAACTAAATCCACATGCAATCAAATCAAAATGGAGTTTGTGGAGGATGTAACAAATTCAATTTCAGCGTTTGTTTTGTACTGAAAAAGTTGTCGTAACTAAAACCGTAATCTAATAGCTTTTGTTATCCTAAGTAAAAGTTTATGGGCAAATTACGATTATTGATCATGAATGTGTTGGCAATTTTTATTTATGGAGCTTGTCAATTTCCTCAGCGCCCACCACAATCCAGTACAAATGAATCTAAGCACAAGGCACAGGAATTACCTTCTAACGTAACCTTTTTTGGTGGTGGAAGATCTAAGGAAATGAATATGGTATCAGGGAAAACAGATACTATTTTCATTTCAGTCCATCAGGCAGATTCGGTTCTTATCAAAATAAAAACTCCCATGGATACAGCCAATGTACGAATTAGTCAGCTTTTTCTGCCCGATGGTTCTTCTGATGGTCCTTTTGGCAAGGAGTTTACCTATAGATTTAAAGATATTGGCCAATATCATATTACTGTGAATGAGAATAAAATGATAGGGAATCATTATTCAGGGCCATATATAGTGCAAATTGTGCCAATAGTTCAATCTTTCTAGGCTATTCGACATCACCTTTGTATTTAATCGTATTATTTACATAAAGCACTGATTTTTTAGCATCGTATCTATAGTTATCCTTCTGATAAATGTCGTTTTCAACTTTATCTAGGATAACGGTTTTTTTACTGTCATCAGGTAAGAATAATTCTAGCTTTGATTTATCCTCGCTAAGGACAACAAAGGCACTAATGACAGCTTTTCCTTCTTCTTTCTCCGTTGGATTTAGGCGTAAGCCAACATTAAAGACCTGGATACATCCTTGTTTGATCTCACTCCAAGTTTGTCCTGCCGCGACCAAGCAACCGTGCTCATCCTTGTTGCCGCCGATCGACGAGGTTGCTTCTTCCTTGCTTTGATCAACTGCTTCTTTGGATTCATTGTTCTTGGGAGTATTATTACAGGCCGTGAAAGTAACAAGACTCATTGCTATAAATGCTAATTTTCTCATTTGAATCGGTTTTTATATGTTCCATGAGGTTCGTACAATAAATATACCACAGTCATCAGTTTATTCTTTATCGACCCACTACGTTAGATTTTCATCCTTTAATTAGCTATAAAGTGTATCTCTACAGTATCGCAGAAAAATGTGTAGCGTACGTCAATATTGTCATAGGACAAGTCGAATTTCTGTATAGTTTATTAATATTGTGATGTCGTTCAATGTAGCCTTTTATCTCAGTACATTAAACGGAATGATTTTAAACCGGTGTAGATAGATAAAAGGATTCTTATCATTTAAAACATCCTATGAAACATAAAGATCAACCTGTAAAAAAATTGGTTTCGGTTATTTTAGTTGAAAAGCAGCTAACCGATGTTTGGAAATACTGGAATGATGCTGAGGCAATTATGCAATGGAATATTCCATTTGACGATTGGCACTGTCCGGCTGCTGGTATCGATTTTAGGGAAGGAGGGATGTTTAATTTTAGAATGGAACAAAAATATAGTCGCGAAGGATTTGATTATGTGGGTGTGTACGATGAGATTATTTGGATGGAGTCTATTGAAAGTAACAGTGGGGGAAGAAAGTGTATTGTGGAATTTCAGGCGATTGACAACAATACAATTATTCGCGAAACTTTCGATCCTGATCCGTTTACAAGTTTGGACCTGCAACAGTCTTTTACCGATGGGGTCTTGTTAAGTTTTAAAAAATTTATAGAAAACAAATCGCTGTAGAAGCGTGTTGCTAATGATAAAAATATAGACCATTTAGTATAAATTATGCGTGAAATAGAATCGAAAAGCGGTTATGCACCTGCTAACGGGATAAAACTTTACTACGAAATATTTGGCACAGGAAAACCTCTCGTACTGATTCATGGTGGTGGCTCCTCCGGTTTTTCGGATTTTGAGGAGACTGTAAAAAGGTTGCATGATCAGTATCAGTTGATTTTGATAGATCTCCAAAATCATGGAAGATCCGATCATCGATCCTCAGCTGAAACATTCGAGCAGGATGCCAAAGATATTTTGGCTGTTCTAGATTTTCTTTCCATCGGAAAAGCTTCGTTTTTTGGCTTTAGTAATGGAGCGACAACCCTTTTGAAATTTGCGACGATGTATCCAGACAAGGTCGAAAAGCTGATAGCAGCATCTGGAAATACCAAAAGAGAGGGGCTTCTGGATGGTTTTTTTGAAAGTATGGAAGCGTCAACTATTAACGATATGCCGCCATTTCTGAAGGAGAATTTTATGAAGCTGAACCCAGATCCAGAGAAGTTTAGAAATATGTATGAAAAAGACAGCCAGCGCATGATACACTTTCAGGATTTTGACGCCGAATCCTTAACGCGTTTGACCTGCCCCGTATTTTTGCTAGGCGGAGACCAAGATGTTGTGAAAACGACACATTTAGCTGCTATGCAACAGCAGATTCCTGCTGCACGATTACTTATTCTACCGGCAAATCATGGCAACTATATGATGGCTGATTTTAATGGCGATGTCGACGTTGAACTGATTGATTTTACATTAAAACAAGTACAACAATTTTTGGAATCTAAATGATGTTCGGGTTATCGAATAACGGAGCCCTAATGATTTATCGGTAATTGCGCATATTGCGTTCCAATTTACGCATGCGCTGTTCATTTTTCCCGTCAACACGCGATGCAACCGCCCATATGGCTGCGGGTATCCAACCAAGTATAGTTATCTGAAGGATCAAACAGAGAATGCCACTTAGAATTTTACCACGTAAAAAAAACGATAACCAAGGAAGTAAAACTGCTATTAGTATCATAAGTAAAAGGTTTATAAACATTAAAATACAAAATTACGGTATTCACTACTAAAAATTGCAAATAATATCAACTTAAGCAAAATAAGTAGTTTTTTTTAGAATTGTAATGTATTGATATATAACGCTTAGTGGTTTTGTCCTGTTAGCTTATGTAAATGTTAAGAAAACTTAAAACATGCTATTGGATAGCCAAATTTAAAAATTTTAAGGAGGAGTGGCACCAAAGTTGATGTTTCCCTGTCGAATATTTTAGATGCAGATTACATATAATAAATGACGGAAAACATGGGAAACGATAATAATATTATTGAGAATTTAAACAGCAAATATCATGGATATCTAGAAGATGAGGGGAAATGGCTCAATGAAGGATTTAAGAATATTTTCATCGATGGGGAACCAAGTAAAGCAAATCTGAAAACCTCGGTTTATCTGATGTTACCCCAAGAGATCAGAGAATATGTCGATCAGTTGTTACCCAACGATTGATTATAAAATTATACGAACAAGTAAATCAAATTAAAAGTTTACTAGGATCAGTTTGTCCTGATTTTAGTAAACTTTCTTCTTTAAAAAAAAAAGGACCAGTAAATCTTATTAAATGCCGAATTCTTTCACGGTTTGGCAAATTTGCTCTTTTTGTTTTCGGCTTAATACGTTCAACATGGTCAGGATTTCTTTACCTTGAAAAGTCTCAAGCTCAAGTCTCGGACCCAACCAATTGCTTTCAATAACGCGGATATTAACGATTTGAATGTAGGGCACGAATACCAGCGCATCCAGATCTGCCAAAGCCCACACACTCCCGGTCTTTTTTTCGATCCGTTTAAAATACAATCCTTTTTTATCTGTCCGGGCTCGGATAACTTTCCTGCTGTTTTTTAGAAGAAGGAAGCCGCCGATAATAAAAGATAAGTGGAGTAACAGCATAAATAATGAGACTAAAAAGCGAAATACGTCTTTAAAGTCAAGTACCATGGCGCTGAAATTCTCTTTAAGTGAATTATGAGGATGATAACCGATAAAACAAGTCGATATCCCCATTAAAATCAAAATACTGCCAATGATAATGGATCGCCAATTTGGTAGGTAATAATTGATAAAGGTTTCACTGTCTGTAGCTGCTAATTTTCTCCTTTTCATATCTAAATATAGGGACCTTATAAATTGACTGCATCGAAGAATTACAATTCGTTCAGAAGCATTTATAATTCGACAACTATTAGTTATAGGGGCATGAAGTCTGTTTTTGAAATTATTATGAACTTGTTTATTGGTCGCATCGAAATCCATGCTACCGAAGATTGGACCACTGTACATCTGCTATCTGGATGAGGTTGATACGAAAGAGTTAGGATACATTTGCACTATAAATCAAACTATTTAATGAAATGAATTATAACATTAGAAAGGCAAGTCTTGAGGATCTTGATCAAGCAGCAGCGTTATTCAATCTTTATCGAATTTTCTACAGACAGGAATCGAATTTGGAAAAAGCCAAAGAATTTTTGAGGGAGCGATTTTTGAACGGAGAGTCAGAAATCTTTTTGGCAATCCAGGGCGAACATGCGGTTGGTTTTGTTCAGCTTTATAAATTGTTTCATTATACTAAATTGCAGCGGCAGTGGTTGTTGAGTGATCTATTTGTGCATCCTGATCATCGGAGTAAAGGTCTTTCGGTTCGGCTTATAGATCGAAGTAAAGCTTGGTGTGAAGAGACTGGAGCTTGTGGTCTGATGCTTGAGACCGAGAAAACAAATGTTATCGGTAATAGTCTTTATCCGAGGTGTGGATTTGAATACGACGGCATGCATAACTATTATCATTGGTGGCGATAACTTTAATTGGATCGTCAGTGCACTCCCGCGCCTGGCGATCCAATTGGCAACCGAGATTAATTAGACGGCATCGACAGTCATTTTACCCCATTGGGCACTGCTGCCTGGATTAAGATTTTGAATCCGTGCTATCACTTCATCACTCACTGTTTGGTCAAAAATATTTTTCATAATTTCAATTTACGAAATAATAATCTACATTAATTGAAGTATAATATCACATTTAAAGGCTCATCATTTACAGTTACTTTCTTTTCGGTAGGCCCATTTTTATTGCTGTACCTCAATGTATAAGACTGATTTTTTTTCACGATAAATGTTAAATGATCATTCGCATCCTGCAGTTTAGTAGCAGTCGAGCCTCCGCCAATTTGATCATTTCCTTGGAAGATATCTACATTGCATTTTGTTCTTCCTTCCGGTTGACATTGATCCTTACTGAGATACATGGTTACGTTTAGACGGGTGTAAGATTTGTCCTTCAATTGTTGGCTATATTGCTGATTGAATAGATCAATATAGCGCTGAGAAACATTATCGGCATACACTTCTGTTTCACTCCACGCCGGGAATGAGGTAGCTGCCGGTTTGTAGGAAGCCGCATAAATAGAATGTTCCTTGCTATTCGGATCGGCTTTACCCGCGTCTGCTAAAAACCAGCTGTAATTCAGGTCTTTGTCCGGATAATATTCAGTAAAATACCATTTACCATTAATCCACACCTCGACCCAACTGTGGTTACCACGGTTGTCATGCCAGTTTGGCGTTCCCGCAATCCGAGCCGGTATACCTACTGATCGCAATGCGTCGATCAATAAAATGGATAATCCGGTACAAGAAGCCATTCCTTGGCTTATCGATTCAGATGGATTTTGATCTGCTTTTTTTCGTTGCGTATTGTAATCGACTTTCACTTCATCTCTGATATTCTTATTTATGGCTACAATGGCATCTTTTATCGTTTTGCTATTTGTCACATATTTTGAGAAACGATCGTAGAAGTCACCACGCCAATCGTCGAGATCTTCAGAAAAAACCCGATAGGGCAATACCTCATTTAGAAAAATTGAATCTGGAATTTCCTTTGCCCAGGAAAACGTTGATCTTGCCTGGTAAGCCTTTTCAATATTATGGATAAGATGATCACTCTTAATAGTCGTTAAATCATTCTTGGGCATATAAGCTATGAGAAAAGCCGCCCCTTCACGCATTTCTTTGGGTAGTTTCGCTAGTACTTTCTCTAATTCAGTGCGATTCATGCCGGCAGCTTTTAGTGCATTTTTGACCGGTTTTTGATACTGACTTGGCAACGAGGAAAGCTTGAAATCTTGTGCAGATACGTTGAAAAAAATGGCTGTAGACAAACAGCAGAAAACGAAAGAAAATACCTTTTTGAACATCATATGAGCTTGCTTGTTCTTGATCTATTTAAATTAACACAATTTGTATATTTCAAACATAGATAAATTGATTTTTATATGGAAGAATACGTTTTATAGTCTGACTAGTAGCTTGGAAGCCCAATTTACTTAGTGATGTTTCTGAATTTGAGCAGAAGGACTCCCAAATAGCAAGCGACCACGAATGATGTACTTTGGATTGCGCTGCACTTCTAAAAAGTCAAAAGGTGTTAATCCCGCACAATTTCATTTGCAAATGAATACAAATTTATTTTAGTTTGAAGATCTTTACGGCAAAGTAAAGATCATAACCCAAAAAATAATTTAAATGACAATTCCGATGAAGCCGTTTCATTTTCTATATTATAGTGTATGCTGTCTGATCCTTTTATCGGGTATGCTGTATTCCTGTCAATCGCAAGATCCAGACAGGGTGATACTTGAAAAATTGGATAGAACCTTTAATGCATCCAAATTTTATGGCCCCAAGATAAAAAGGAGCGAAGAGTTGCTGCATGCAGACGTTAAAAGTATGGATAAGAAAGAGTTAAAAGAAGTCTTTGAAACCGCCATATTTAAAAAGGATACGCTTGCTGTTTTTAATTCAGAAGGGAGTTTGCCAACACCATTTTATATCGAGTCTACTGCAGTCTGGGGAACACGAAAATTAAAGCCGGTCAGAGATTTCGGTTATCGTTACACCACGGTTTCTTACAATGAAGATAAGGACACCGTAGCGATATTAAACGGAGTTCCTTTTCCAGCGTTGACAGTGGCAGAGGATAAAAATGGTGAATTTGCTTATCTATATGCACTGAAGACTTCAAAAAATAAAGATGATTTTCAAAATATTTACAACTATCTACAGAAGACGTTTACAAAATTGAAGGTTCAAGATGATGCTGGAAGTGATATAAAAGGTTGGGAAAATAAAGACTTTTACTATTTTTTGCATAAAAAAAATAGAAGGGAAGAACAGATTTTTTCATTTGGAGAAGATGAAGACGACAAGCCGACGACTACAGACATCACCGATATCCGTTTGGAAATTTATTCTAAAATTTACATCCAAAATATGCAAAAAGAGCAGGTTTACTTACCGGATTATATTCCCAGTGTTAATTAACAGCCTTTAAAAATGGAGCACCGGTAAACTTGTTACAAATCTGCATGGACGATTTTGTTTATATTTACGTCCTTGTAAAAAAATCAATCAAATCGTTTTGTTTTTATGTCCGATACTCAAATACCGACTTCCGTTTATGCAGATACCAAACCACATTATGCAGTACTTGAAGGGTTACGCGGTGTAGCAGCTATAACTGTTGTTTGCTTCCATATTTTTGAAGCCTTTGCGACGAGCCATTTAGACCAGCGTATTAATCACGGTTATTTGGCCGTTGACTTTTTCTTTATGCTTTCAGGTTTTGTCGTGGGCTATGCTTATGACGATCGTTGGAAGACAATGACAATAAAAGAATTTATCAAGCGTCGGATAATACGTTTACATCCGATGGTTGTAATGGGTGCGATCATTGGAGCAGTCATGTTTTATTTTCAGGGATGTTCTGTTTGGGATGTGACTAAGGTGACATTTTCTTCGCTGGCAATCGCGACCCTTTTGAATGCCTTGTTGATTCCTGCCATTCCAGGGCAAGAAGTGAGAGGGCTTGGGGAGATGTTTCCATTAAATGGGCCGAGCTGGTCGTTGTTTTTCGAATACATCGGTAATATTCTGTATGCATTGATTATTCGTAGATTTTCAACCAAAGTATTGGCTGGGCTCGTTGTTTTATTCGGGATAGGGTTGGCGGCCTTTGCGATATTGGGACCTTTGGGAGATATCTGTGCTGGTTTTTCACTCACAGAAACGGAATTTACGGCGGGTTCACTTCGTCTTTTGTTTTCATTTACAGCAGGCTTATTCTTATCTAGAGTATTTAAGTCTTTACAGATCAAGGGCGCATTTTGGATTTGTAGTTTGATCCTAGTGCCACTTTTGGCTATGCCGCGCATTGGTGGTGCCGAGCAACTATGGATGAATGGTTTATACGACACGCTATGTTGTGTCGTGGTTTTCCCTTTACTCGTTGTGTTAGGCGCTTCTGGCAAGGGCGGTAATGGTATTACAAGTTGGCTTTGCAAGTTTTTAGGTGATATATCCTATCCTTTGTATATGGTACATTATCCCTTTATCTATCTATACTATGCTTGGGTTAAGAATGAAAATCTGAGTTTTGAAGAGTCGTTGCCCGGAGCAGCGGCTGTTGTGATCGGAAGTATTGTGCTTGCATACGGCTGTTTGAAGTTATACGATATACCCGTACGGCAATATTTGTCAAAACGATTTCTAAAGGCAAAAGGGAAATAGATGCTAGCAAACTAATCCTATTATTTATTATAAAATAAGAAAACACCATTTTTTGGTGTTTTTTTATGCATGTTACCTAGGACAGTGATCTGTACATAGAGAAAATATCTTGTCATGTTAAATAACGCTTCAATGTCAGTCTTTTTCAAAAAAAACGTTGTTATATTTCGACGAATAAAATACCAAATAGAAGCCTAAAGGGCTTCGGTATACCGTTGGATCTGAAGCAAGAATATGATGAGCGGGGAAGTCCATCCACAGTTTTAAGCGTGCGGATTGGTAAGGACAGACTGTTTCGATCTTGCCTTTGTAAACTTTGGATACTTTACCCGCACTTACGACGTTGAAATAAATCGACTCGTTATCCTTTATGACAAAATTGTAGCTATTATATTGCCAGTCAGCTTGTTTTCCTGGGAACAGGTCACGCTTTATGTGGTAGGTACCATAATAATCTTCTTTTTTTAGGATTTTTGGGCTCGTGATCCATTGAAAAAATTGAGACAAAGAAAAAAGTATAATTGCGCCACCGATCAGAGATAAAATTGCATACCCGAAGAATCGTCTTTTTGTGATAACCCCGCATAACAGCAGAATTATCAGCAACGGTATAAAGATAAATACTCCAAATCCCATATTTTTAGACGTTGTGTAGAAAGCTCCTTTCTAAATTGAAAGTTTAACTAAAGTAGCCCCATAGCTACCAAATCCAATACAGTATGCCTTCTATTGGCTAATTTATTGTTGACACATGCTTCAAGGATTTTTTTGACACCATTTGAATAAGAATCATGTCCGAGGACCTTGGTCTCAATTTTAATTTCATCATTTTTATCTTTGATCACAATCTGATGGTAGGCATGCTTTTCTAAGTAGGCAACGGGAATATGGATTTTATAAGCTTGCGTTTTTGCATCGCGAATAGAGATAACGCGTTCATGAGCGACATGTAAAGAATTGGCTATATGATAAGCTGTACCTGGTTCAGTAAGCTTGGAGGACTGATGAGACTCCATAATAGATATTTCGTAGTCTTTGAAATTATGACCAAATTGTTGAAGCATATGGAGTGTTTTTAGCAAAAGTATGGAGGTATTTGGGCAAATGACAAGTGGAAACGCTGTCTCGAGCTTTTCGGTCTCTAGCCCTGTAGACAATTCAATGAATACCGAATCCGTACGTGCACAAAAATCAAGACAATCTTGCAGCTCCCGACCCGATCCGGCATGTATAATGATCGATGGCGACGACGTTGTAATGGATGGCTGCCAAGGTAGAATTTCTACATTGGGGATGGAATAATCGGCTTCCAGTATCGCGTTTGCCAGTTTTCCTGATCCAACTACAAAGGCTTTTTTTGTATTCATATTGTTTGTTTTATCAAAACATCTGCTATCCTTTTGACTATGAAACGATAAAATGATACCGGATGAAATTGCAATGAAGTAAAGGTTATGCTTGAGCCGGGTAAGTTACAAAAATAGACGGTAAAATTTAATCTTTGCTATTATGGAATTATTCTTTTTTTACGCATTTCGTCAAAGAGCTGATAAAACATTTGTTCGGTGTCAATAAATTCATGAAAGCCGAGACGCCTTGCCTTTGTGCCATCGGCAAAAAAATCATAATCCCAAGAAAATACAAAATCGCCAAAAGGCCAAGCTGAAACTTGATCATAGCTATAGCTTAATAAATGCTTTTCTTTTAATTTTTGCCATAAAGGCTCCTTGTCTGCCATCATTGTGTTGAGTGATAGCGGAATAGGATCAGCGCTTTCCATATCAAAATAGGCCGCTAATTTGGGCCATAGTTCCTTCCAGCGGAAGAGATCGCCGTTGTTAATGTTGAAGGCTTGATTGGCCGCTTGTGGATTGGTCGAGGCCCATACCGTTGCTTTGGCTAATAGTGTTGCATCGGTCATTTCCATCAATGTCTGAAAAGCGCCAATTTTTCCTGGAAATCGAAGTGGAATACCGAGTTCTTTTGAGATAGATGCATATACAGCAATGAGCATCGCTAGATTCATGGGATTATTGGGGGCCGTTCCACCAACAACTGACGGACGCATCGCTGACCAAGTCCATTTCTTACCCTTTTGCAATTGTTCGAGGTATTGCTGTTGGCTGGTATTGAATTTCGGCGGCATATGTCCGGCATCTGATTCTTTGGCTGGTGTCTTGAAAGGGCCCAGATGAGCACCATATACTTTATACCCTTGCATTAAGCTGATGTGCTGAAGATCACTTGCTACCGGTTCCACCGCGGTCAAAACATTGCTTAGCATTTTCATATTGGGCTCCACTAGCTCAGCCCAGGTCGGTCTATCCTGATAAGCAACGTAGTAAATATGGGTTACGGTATCCAAGTTGCCTAGCTTTTTGAGACAATCGGCTATATCCAATAAATCTACAGCGATAAAACGAACGTTAGCCCGATCGGCATTTGCTCGTCGTGATAAACCTATAATTTCCCATTCCTCCATCTTTTCAAGATAGTCTATGAGATTGTTGCCAACAACGCCATTGGCGCCAACAACTAAAGCGGTGTTTTTTCTAGTCTTCATCTTTCTATATTACTTATAGGGCCAAAGTTAGTTGGAAGCTTAGTGGGTTTTAATGTAAAAATCCAATATAATTAGGTATATTTCTGAAATGAAACGTTATCGTCAGTTTGAACCGGTGCTTATTTCAGGGTTTAAGATACTTGAATGGACTCATCCGGAACACAATCACAATCATTACGAGTTCATTTTTATTCGTGAGGGGACAGGGCGACATATTGTTAATGGGCATTCATTTCCTTACAAAGCAGGGTCGATCTTTCTACTAGGGCCAGATGACCAACATTATTTTGAAATCGAACAACTCACCCATTTTGTATATCTTAAGTTCACCGACGCCTACCTTTGTCGTAACAGTTCGGGTTCTACGTCCGCTATACAACAGCTGGAATATCTTATAAAAAGTAGAGAAACTCATCAGATGGGGTTTCAGTTAGTTGGAGAAGATAATGCGATAATAACACTGATCTTTGATACCCTTCTCTTATTAAGAAAAGATCAAATTGTAAATCAGGAGCTTATTTGGTTCCAATTATTCAGTGTTGTACATGTTTTGCAGCGGAATATGCCCGAATTGCGTAGCAATAGTTTTAAAAGCCGTGACCTGCAGGCCATGTTTTGTTATATCCATAAAAATATTTACGATCCCAATCGTTTACGGATATAAATAATGGCGGAGCATTTTAACATTGCCAACGATTATCTCGGTATTTACTTTAAACGTCAGGCAGGAATTACCTTACGCGAATATATTCAAAACTACCGCAATACATTAATACGTCAAAGAATAGCAACAGGAAGAGTTACCTTAAAGGAAATTGTCGCTGAATTTGGGCTTACTGATGTAAGCCACCTGAATAAGATTATACATAAAACGTAGTGTATTTCCGTCGATGTATTCAAATCAAACGTAATCTAGCAATAGTTGAGCAAAATAGCGTATGAATGTAATAGGTTACCGGCCGAGGGGGAAAGGATTTAGAGAAGTAAAATACGTATTAAAAATTTTAGAAAATTGAGATGTTATATAGAAATATTGCGGAAGAGATTATCCGATTAGGGCAGGACGAAGAATCAATGCGGGAAAAGTTATTGCAGAGGGGAGAGCTTCATGGGGGATATCATGTGGAGATGGAAACCATTCACCGACGGAATGCAAAAAGATTACGTGAAATCATTGCCGAAATAGGTTATCCAACTATTTCAAAAGTCGGCGAAGCAGCTAGCAATTCAGCTTGGCTGATTGTTCAGCATGCGATAGGAGAACCTCAATTTATGCAAGATTGTTATCAGTTGCTTCTTGATAATATCATGGACATCAATCTCGCAAATCTGGCTTATTTGCACGATCGAATTCAGGTTTTCAAAAGTAAGCCGCAACGTTATGGGACACAGTTAAGCAGCTGTGGCAGTATTTATCCCGTGGAAGATAAAAATGCAATAAACAGCTTAAGGAGCACAATGAACCTTTTACCCCTTAATCCTAAAGAAATGAATAAAATTGAAGATGTGGAGCGAATTCCATTTCTGGATCAGGAGAACGACACCTACAATGAGTGGCGAAAAAAAGTTGGCTGGGTGAATTGATTTTTCGACATTTTTTGTAGATTTGTCGAGTAATGACAGGTCAACAAGAAAATATTAAAGAGGAAATTATCTTATCATCCATGAAAGTGTTTGAAACCTATGGATTTGCAAGGGTTTCCATGCAGGATATTTCAAAAGCTTGTGGAAAGGGGCGGAGCACGTTGTATTACTATTTTACCAGTAAGATGGATGTCTTTGATGCGATTGCGGAGTACTTATGTCAGCAAGTGTTTGAGGTCGCGAGTAGAACTTATAACAGGGAAGCTTCACTGGAAGATAATTTAGTTGGTTTTTTACAAGCAAAACTACGTCAGATTAATTTAATTACGAAACGCTTTCATCTCGCATTCGAAGATATGAAATCCGACCCAGCCTTGATGGTTTCAAAAACACGATACATGCTGGATGACGAGATTAAGCTGATTCGTGAAATGATTGAATTAGCCGTTAGGAAAGAAGAAATTCAGGCCTTGGAGGAAAAGGATATCCTGTTTTTATCGGAAATGTTAGTGACAACATCACGTTGTTTTGAGCAGGAAGTTTTACTTTTTGATCGTTTTCCGGATTTTGAAGCGAGGCTTTCCTGGTTGACAAGTATATGTGTTAAGGGGCTGCGCTAGCCATTCGACAGGATAACGAGAATAAGTTATTGTAAATAGTAGGGACGTATATCGTTCTTTTTTTAGGAGGTGGTTTCGACAAAAATACAGAATATGTCTATTTTGATTGATCGATTCTTTTTATACAGACAATAAACAGGATGACAACTATGGTGTTAAATGCGAAAGTAGGCAAGTCGGTGGATAGCTTTGCATCAGAAAGATGCGTTTTGGTCATGGTGGAGACAGAGGAAACGATCCGCCCTGAAATGATGGGGGTACTGGATCCCGATATCGATTGTTATTTATTGATACACAATGATGTGGAGCGCTTGGATAGCCTCGCTCTTGCGCTGGAAAATGAAAATAAAAGGGTTCGACTAGCCCGAGATTTTGAGGAACTGAAACAGATGCCTTTTTTGAACCACCAATTACAACAAATTGCCGTTAAAATTTTGAAATAATCTAAATATGTATAAAGTTGTTTATTCTTTATCTCGTAAGCTGAAGTGGAAAGCCAGCGAGATTTATCATTTTCTCTATCAGAGTTTCCCGGAGATAAAAAATATTGATTTATTGTTGGATGATCAGCAATTTTTGCTTGTCCTGCGGATTAGTACCCGATTGGAATTTTCTATTCTGAACATCTGCCAGAAACAGGGGTTGGCAATGCAATTTGTACAGGTAGAAGATACTGATTAATCCGTCTGTACAGGTAGAAGATGCTGATTAGTTCGTTTGAACAGGTACAAAATCCTGACGAACCCGTGCGGTTTACAAAGCTTAGCTTATCACAGATGTTCAAGCATGATGCGATGAGCCGTAAAGAAACAGCAACTTGAGCTTTATGGCAACATAATTCTGAAAGTTGCTTTTTACTTTTGTTATCGTTCCTTCAAAACATTTTTTCCATCCATTGGTTAATTTTATCGTGCGGATGGAATCTGTGTTGTACATAGGAATTTTATGCAGTCATTTAAAACAGAAAACAACAATTTTATCAAGTATGAGTACATTTTCAATTAGAGCTTTTGGAACAAGTGCACCAACGGCCGATCTAAAACAGATGGATATTGAACGTCGCGAAGTGACGGAGAAAGATGTCGAGATTGATATCTTATTTTGTGGAGTTTGCCATTCGGATTTACATACAGCGCGAAACGAATGGGGTGGGACCGTTTATCCGAATGTACCCGGCCATGAAATTGTGGGGCGAATTACTCAAGTTGGCTCAGCGGTGACCAAGTTTAAAGTCGGCGATTTGGCTGGTGTAGGCTGTATGGTAGATAGTTGTCGCGAATGTGAAAGTTGTAAGGAAGGACTGGAACAATATTGTGAAAGTGGAAATATTCAAACCTACAATGGACACGATAAGCACCTTAATAAACAGACATTCGGCGGTTATTCCGAACGCGTTGTAGTAGACCAGGATTTTGTGCTCCACATTCCTGAAAATTTGGATCTTGCAGCAACAGCGCCTTTATTATGTGCTGGAATTACCACTTATTCGCCTTTGAGGCATTGGAATGTGGGACCAGGAAAAAAAGTAGGTATCGTAGGTATCGGCGGCTTGGGACACATGGGGGTAAAAATAGCGAAAGCAATGGGAGCACAAGTTGTTGTCATTACAACGTCTGCGTCTAAAGTGGATGACGCCAAACGTTTAGGTGCCGATGAAGTGATCTTGTCAACTGATGCAGAACAAATGAAAGCGCATGCGGGAACTTTACATTTCATTTTAGATTGTGTTTCGGCACAGCATGACATCAATGCCTATTTAAGTTTATTGAAACGAGATGGTTCCCTGACTCTTGTTGGTGCTCCGGAGCATCCACTTCCTGTGGCTCCTTTTAGCCTGATTCCAACACGTAAGAGTTTTTCAGGTTCGATGATCGGGGGGATAGCCGAAACACAGGAGATGCTTGATTTTTGTGGTAAACACAATATTATATCCGACATAGAGCTGATTAAAATGCAGGATATCAATCATGCTTATGATAGACTATTGAAAAGTGATGTTAAATACCGGTTTGTTATTGACATGGCAAGTTTGAAAAACTAACACAATAAAATTATTCAATGCTGAACCATCAAGGGGAATTTCAAGTACCTTTGATGGTTCAGTCTGTTTATAGAGGTATTTTTACCTAATTATTGAGTTAACCTTTTACCCTTTAAAATTGTTAACATGGGTAATGATGGTAAATATTGGTCGTTTTTATGGAAAAAAATAAAATTATTGTGTTTTGGTTTCGTCGTGATTTACGGCTGGATGATAATGCCGGGCTTGCTCGCGCGCTGGCTTTGGGTTATCCGGTACTACCTATATTTATATTTGACGAGGAAATTTTGATGCAATTGGAGGATAAAAGGGATCGACGTCTTCATTACATCCATCAGGCTTTAACCCGTATCAATACTATACTAGGGGAAAGTGGTGCAACGTTGAATACGTTCTATGGTAAACCTATCGCTATCTACAGGAACTTGGTTGAAAAATTTGATGTGCAGGGCGTCTATTGTAATCGGGACTATGAGCCAATGGCAATTGCGCGGGACAAAGAAATTTTTGAGTTCTGTCAAGCTAAGGGAATTCCCTTCAAAGCTGTGAAAGATCAGGTTATTTTTGATAAAGCAGATATCTTAAAGAATGATGGGACACCATATACGGTTTATACGCCTTATGCAAAAAAATGGCGTGAGAAATTACGTCCTGAGGACCATCGTTCCTATACCTACGCAATGGAACCCTTCGTTCAGCAAAAGCATCAGCAGATCATTTCTTTGGAGAACTTAGGTTTTTTAGAGACCGATCTTAGCTTTAAAGAACCACACCTGGATGCTACTATCATTGATCACTATGATAAAACCCGCGATTATCCAGCGTTAATGGGCACTACTCATTTGGGGATAGCACTTCGTTTTGGAACAATCAGTGTACGTCGGTGTGTTACCTTTGCTTTAAAACACAATGCGACCTGGTTGTCTGAATTGATCTGGCGTGAATTTTTTATGCAGATTCTCTATCACTATCCGCATGTTGTTACCGAATCCTTTAGAAAGCAATACGACGCCATACAATGGCGGAACGATGAGGTAGAATTCCAGCAATGGTGTGAAGGACAGACCGGATATCCTTTAGTAGATGCGGGTATGCGCCAATTGAATACTTCCGGTTATATGCACAATCGCGTACGAATGGTCGTAGCCAGTTTTCTTTGTAAACACCTTTTGATTGACTGGAGGTGGGGGGAGGCCTACTTTGCGCAAAAATTAAATGATTATGATCTGTCGGCCAACAATGGTAACTGGCAATGGGCCTCAGGCAGTGGCTGCGACGCAGCCCCGTATTTCAGGGTTTTTAATCCGACGCTTCAGGCTGAGAAGTTCGATAAAAATCAGGAGTATATAAAAAAATGGGTTCCTGAATTAGGTACTCCAGCCTATTGTGAGCCTATGGTTGACCATCAGATTGCCCGTGATCGTGCGATAAAGACCTACGCAAAGGCGTTGAAATAATAGTCTTGAATGTCTACATCTTACGAGAGGTTTTAAGGACCAGCAAGTCGGAGTAGACATTCAATGTATCTCATTTTTATCGATCTAAAAACTCGGCAACGAATGCGTCGAATGCCTGTGGATTTTCAGCTTGAACCCAGTGACCAGCATTAGGAATTGTTTTAAATACGGCATTTGGAAATTGTTCCCTGATCTTAATCTTATCTTCAGGTAATATATATCTTGATTTTTCTCCTGGTAGAAATAATGTGGGGCCGTTGAATATTCCTGATTTTACCCCGACAGTAATAAACTCCGTATATTTATTTTTTAAAACATCCAGATTAAAGCGCCAATCTAATTTTCGATCTTCTCTGATATATACATTTTTTAATAAAAATTGGATAACACCCGGATCACTCAAGTAGTGTTCAATCTTTACTTGTACATCTTTCCTGTTTTCTAGTGTTGTAATATCTACAGCAGATAGCGCGTCGAATATGTCCTCATGATGTGGAGGATAAGCTTTCGGGGCTATATCAGCGATGATCAGTTTTTCAATCTTTTCAGGATGGTCAATAGCAAATTGCATCGCTACTTTTCCGCCTAGAGAATGGCCCAATAGCAATACTTTATCTGCTCCAATGGATGCAATATAGGATAGCAGATCGTCTACCATAACTTCCACCGACATATCTTCACTATGGAAACTTCGTCCGTGATTACGAAGATCGAGTAGATGTACCTGTCTTTTCTCGCCAAAACTACGACCAAAGGATCCCCAGTTGTCTGCCATGCCAAAAAGCCCATGTAGGACAATTAATGGAGTGCCACCGTTATCTGCGCCATATATTTTGCTGTGTTGTAATTCTTTCAATGCCATGATATCTATTATTACGATTTATCACCTGTATGTGACGTTTATATGCAGCGAAGTTAGCTTTTGTTGGTGATTTTTTGATCGAAATTATGTAAAACATTACATAACTTTCTATCCATCCCGTCTTATCGCTCTTATCAAAATGGTAGTATTTGGTGATTTATTGGTAGGTCATCGCCGCTAAATCCAGCTTAATTTTGTATTAAACTTAATTCATAAAATAGATGAGAAATAGCGCATTAATAGTCATTGATATTCAAAACGAGTATTTTGAAGATGGCGGAATGGAACTTGTGGATCCCTTAAAGGCAGGGATGAACGCCAGAAGAGTGATCGACCAATTTAGGCGAGAAAAATTGCCGGTGGTCCATATCCAACATATTTCCTCAGATCCAAAAGCAATGCCATTCTTTATTGATGGCACAAGAGCTGCCGAAATTCATGAAAGCGTGAGTCCAATGCCAAACGAGCTAGTAATACGTAAACATTTTCCCAACAGCTTTAGAGAGACAGAATTATTGGATTACCTTCGCAGCAATAAGGTCGAGAAACTTGTTGTCGTAGGCATGATGACCCATATGTGTATCGACGCTACGGTACGCGCCGCTGTCGATTTAGGTTTTTCATGTACTGTAATTGCTGATGCCTGTGCAACGCGCGATCTTGAGATTAATGGTTCCGTAGTTGCTGCACTGGATGTTCAGCATGCCTTTCTTGCTGCTTTGGCGTTCTTTTATGCGCAGGTTCAGGATATCGAGACGTACTTGGCACGCTATTGATTTATTGGGAAATCGGGCCATGGGGAGGCCGATCTGCATGGCGCGATTTCCATAGCGACAATTTGTATAATAGATAATTCAACATTTATTTGAATTCCTGAATAAATGCACTTATGGTTTTTCCAGTTTGAGTTTTAAAAAAACGCATTAAATGATTGGGTTCTGAAAAGTTAAGATCAAAAGCAATTTGATTAACGGAATGGTCAGAGTGGATCAGCAGATCCTGAATCTCGAATAGTAACCGTTGTCGAAGTAAGTGGGCTGCTGTGGTATTAAACTGTGCCTTAACGGCCTGATTTAGTGTAATCCTACTTATTCCCATAAGTGTCGCATATTCGTTTACCCGTTGTTTCTCCCGAATGAACTGTTCCATAAGTTCTTTGAATTGATAGGCGAAGTTATTTTCCGCTTTTTGGTTCGGAAGCATATTTAAGCGTGCATATTTTCGGTTTAAAGTTTGCAATAGGTAATAAAGTAAAGAACGAATAATATGGACACTATCTGCTTGGGTTTCCATGAGTTCAAGTTTAATTTCGGCGAGAAGACCTAAGAATTTTGACATATGTGTGTCATCTGCTATAATCTGGGGTACATAACTAAGCTGGTAGAAATATAATAGTTTGTATGTGAATAATTTATCCGAAAAGAAATCATTTAAAAAGTCTTCCTGAAAAATCAATGTTGTAAACTCAAGGTGTTCAGGATCCAGTTCCCAGGTATGTTTCTGAAAAGCTGAAATAAAGATAATTGAATTGTCGGACAAGGAGAGGATCTCTTGCCCCAATATCAATCTGCCTTTCGCTTTTTTGAAAAATAGAATTTCAAAAAAGTCTTTATGGTAAGTTTCTTGATGTGTATAATCCGTTTCTATTTCGTTGAGGACATTCAACAAGAAGTCAACACCGCATTCTCCCTTATGGAATTTTATTGTTCTCAATCTAGATTACTTTAATCGATCAAAAATACTAAACTTTATAAGTTACACCAGCCTAAATACAAATATTATCGTAGCGTTTTATCCCACATGTTTATTCAGGCAGCTGAGCAAGGATTAAGGGTTGGAAGCGAAGAGTTTGGAACAAAGGTTTTCTAATGTTTGGTGTTTTTCAAAATAGTTTTCAAAACAGTTAAAAGACAATAGTTGAGGGGCATGTGAAGACGAGTGAAGCTGAATTTTGAATACGAGAATAAAATTTTTATGAAAAGTGATTTTCATCACTTTTTTGCTGAGAAGAATAAGCTATTTTTACTGCTGTAGTCAGTTATCCAGTGAGATTAATCTTTGGGTTTGACAAAAATTATTTAGCCATAAAAATATATTATTTGGGGGTTTTCTCGTTATGAGAGGCCCCTTAATTATTTTAACAACCTCTATCCTGATGTAAAGGGTTGATGCACTATACCACAAGTTTGGAGTCTTGTTTAAAGAAAATAGGTCTTTTCGATAGCTTTCAATAATTTGCTCGAAAAGACCTCTAAGTATCTTCTTATGACTGGTTAGTAAATTGCATTCTGTGCAGTTAATATAACGGGATAGCCATCGGTAATGAGAATCGTATGTTCGTGTTGTGCCATGAATCCACCCTTGTCCCCAACCATTGTCCAGCCATCGTTGAGTTCGGTTGCGTATGTGGAGGTCGTTGAAATAAAGGTTTCAATAGCAACAACGGTATTTTTTCGAAATCTTCGTTGGTCGAAGCGGTTTTTATAGTTAAGCAGTTCGTCGGGCTCCTCGTGCAGACTTTTTCCTACACCATGTCCCCCAAGGTTCTTGATGACTTTATACCCTCTTTTTTTAGCCTCAGTTTCGATTAGATGCCCAATATCCGCTATTTTCACACCACCACGAATATTATTGATTGCCTTTTGAAGAATTTCTTTCGATGCATTGACCAATTTTTCGTGTTCAAAGATGTCCTTTCCTATAACAAAGGAACAACCATTATCAGCCCAATATCCATCTAATTCGGCAGATACATCGATATTGATCAAATCGCCTTCTTGCAATATCCTTTCCGCCGTAGGTATTCCGTGGCAAAATTCGTTGTTTATACTGATACACGTGTAACCTGGGAAATCATAAGTGAGAGCGGGAGCAGATTTTGCACCCATGCTTTTTAATATTTCGGCTCCATATTCGTCAAGCTCCTTCGTGGACATGCCCTCTTGAGCATATTCTATCATAGCCTTTAAGGTGATGGCAACGGCATCGCTCGCTTTTTGTATGCCTGTTAGCTCAGTTTCATTCGTTATAGACATCGCTGATGTTTTTATTGTTGAGCATGAAAGCTCAGTTTTCTATTTTGTTAGGGTATTACCACCGAGAACAAATAGTTCAAGGTCATTTTGTTATACCGGATATAAACCAATACAAAGGTCTTAATAAAATTGAATAAAATAGGCATTTATTTGCGATTAGAAGTAAATATACTGTGTTTTGGCTTTAAAAGTTTAGTAATAAATGCTGAATGCCAGTCTGTTTTTGTCCTAGTTTTTATTGTTTTATTTCTTGATTTTGATGTTTAGACATTTATTTTTTTATGTATCTTTATATAACTTTATGAAATTGCTATTGATCATTTAAATTAAAACAAAATGGCTTTATTGGATACTCTAGAATGGCGTTATGCCACAAAAAAATACGACCCTACAAAAAAGGTCGCTCAGGAAGATTTGGATAAGATTTTGGAGGCAGCACGGATGGCACCTAGCTCTTCTGGACTTCAACAGTTCCGTGTAATTGTGATTACGAATCAGGAATTAAAAGAAAAAATTGTGCCTGTGGCTTGGGGGCAACAAATAGTGGCTGATAGTTCACATCTATTGGTGTTCGCAGGATGGGATAGATACACCGACGAACGCATTGATAAAACCTTCGACAAGATGAATACCTTGAGAGGTTTACCTTTAGACAGCACTGACGAGTATAAAAATAGGTTGAAAGGCCAATTAGCAAGTTTTACAGAAGAACAACAAGCGGCACATGCGGCGAAGCAAGCTTATATTGCTTTTGGTTTGGCAATTGCGCAGGCAGCAGAACTAGGCGTTGATGCGACGCCTATGGAGGGTTTTTCAAATGCCGAATTGGATGAATTACTTGGTTTAGACAAGCTGGGATTGAAGAGTGCGGTTATGCTTCCGTTGGGTTATCGGATGGAAGAACAAGATTGGTTGTTGAAGCTGAAAAAATTTAGACTTCCAAAAGAGGAATTTTTGATTGAGCTCGCATAAATTGTAGTTCACGTTAAAAAAAGCGTTTCCACCATTGTCGAAACGCTTTTTTTATAGAAAAATATTTTTAAAATTGATAGGCAAAACTTCCAAGTATATTTCTAGGCATTTGTGGGTTTACCGTTGTCCATCCTTTGAAATAAGTTTGATTTCCTAAATTGTTTGCTTTGAAGGCGAATTCAAAATGTTTAAATCCATAAGATAGACTCGCGTTCAGGAGTGTGTAAGACGGAAGGGTAAATGTGCCAGTTGCAACACTATTGGTAATTACATTTTCACTTGCATAATTCATTCCGATACCAAATCCTAGTCCTTTTAGTTTTCCTTGCTGTAAGCTATAGTTTGCCCAGATGTTGGAAAGATGTTTAGGCCCAGCTTCTGTCGGACGTAGGTTGTTGACATTCTTGTCTGCTTTAGTCATCTTACTATTGTTATAACTATAGCTCATAATGAGGTTTAGACCTTGAATAGGGGCCAATGTTACATCAAAGTCAACTCCCCGGCTCAAGCGCGTTCCGTCCTGTACACTAATATTATAGGTTTGTCCGTCAATGGTGACTATGTCAGGACGAAGCATATTATCTACTGAAATGTCATAGTAACTTGCTGTCAGGCCTAATTTGTTGTTTAAAAGGTCTAATTTGACTCCGGCTTCCCATTGTTTGGCTTGTTGGGGCTTGAAGTCTCCCGAGATGCTGGGATGTGGCTGTACAACTGGAGATACATTTTTAAACCCATTTTGATAATTGGCGAATAGTGATACCTGACCTTTTACAGCTTCATAAACCAAACCGAAACGGGGTGAGAACGCAGTCTGATGGTAAGTCCCAGTTGTTGTGTCTTTATCGAAGTTGTAGGTTCCTTTGTTATCAAAATAATCCATACGCAACGCTAGGTTTAGATGTAGCTGCGACGTGAGATCCAATACATTTGAAACATAGGCTCCCAATACTTGATTTCGACCTCTATTGTTCGTTTTGGCTGCCGTTGAAGCGCTTATGGATGCGTCAATGGTTCCTGCATTAAATTTATAGTAATCTGGATCATCTATTGCTGTGTTGATCTGGTCTACAAGGACATAGGGCGAATTATGTGTTTCTGTTTGCTGGTATAAATAATCCAGACCGACAAGTAGTCTATTGCGAAGCTCACCGATATGAAAATCACCAATAAAGTTCTGTTGAGCATTGATATTTTTTGCAGCATAATTTTGTTTACCAGCATATCTGTCAATAAGTGTGTCATTGCTGTTTTGTAGGTACATCACATATTGAAAGTAGCCATCTGCCTTCCGGTTGTTCCAATTTACAGTGGTATTGGACGTCCACCGCTCATTAAACCGGTACACTACATTTCCGCGGAGGTTGGTGGTTGGGTTTTTGAATGTGACGTCGTTAGCAGTATAGGACTTATCAAAATCGAATTGGAGTGCCTCGGGGATTCTGGCAAATAATTGACGTGAACGATTGAGAAAAACCATCAGTGGATTAGTAGCCTTGTTTTGGTAAAGTTCAACATCGAGTTGGATATCCAGTTTCTCGTTTGGTTTATAGGTTAGTGAAGGTGTAATAAACACCGACTTATTAAATCCTGCGTCTTGATAGGTACCTGTATGGGATAATGCTGTATTGATTCGTCCGAGCAATTTTTTATCTGCTGTTAATGGGCCATATATATCTGCCGTAAGGCGATGTTGTGCGAAACTTCCAAAAATATAATTTACCCGACCGCCCACGGTATCTAAAGGTTTTTTCGTGATATTATTGATTAATCCACCGAAACCAACAGCCGCACCGCCATATAATGAACCAGAGGGCCCTTTAATCACTTCAATTGTTTCGAGATTCGCAGGGTCTGGACTTGTACTGGAAATACCGACTACACCATTAATCATGGCAGCCTGCGTACTAAAACCGCGCAACGTGTAGTAACTAACACCGTCTCCGGACCGTCCAGTCGCCGACCAAAGCTTATCAATTCCTGAAACGTTGGCTAATGCATCATCATAATTTGTATTCACCTGACTTTTTAGCAACTCTTTGGTAACGACAGCATACGACTGTGCGTTCTCCATATTTTTCAGTGGCATTTTGGAAACATATAAACTCTGTTTCCGTGTGAATTTGTTATTTCCTTTACCATTAATAACGATCTCTTGCAGTGTCGCTTGATTTTCAATTAAGTAAATATCAGGAACCCTATTTTTACCGTCCGTAATTTCGACTTCCTGCTCATGTGGTTGAATACCTATGGCTGAGATGGCTAATTTTGCCTGACCCGGCTTAAGTGATTTAAATTGATATGAACCATTAGATCGTGTAGAAGTTGTTATGTTTTGCGGTTGTAGTCTGACGGTTATCCCTTCAATGGGCTTTCCGTCGGACGAAAGGATTTTACCCAGTATTTCTGCTTTGTGCTGTGCTTGCGCAAGTAGAGCTCCTGGGACAAGCAACATAAGGTAGATGATGACGCGATTCATTGAATATTTTATTTAGATTAATTATAAACAGAGGTAAAGTTATTGGTCCTATTGCATTTTTCAAAGGATTATCTATTATTTTTTATAATCATTCTAAATAATGTAATGTAACAATGCAAAGAACCCAAATTATCGCTTCGGATGATTTGGGTTCTTTGCATTGTTTGCACGCTATCAGCTGACTTAAATTGACTGTATCGGTACTGTGTAAGGTGTTTTTTTAATTTGGTAAGGCAAATCCATTGTTTTTATAGGCTACATAGGTTGACTGTTTGTCCCTTTTTTAATTTCACATATTGTATGGTGTTATCTCTCTGTATGAGCTTCTTAGTGCTGATGTGCATGAGTGCCTTGGGTTCAAAAATTCGAAAGGTACCATCTTCGGTAGCAGTTATTTTCAGCAGAACAATTTTATTTTCTTTTTTTTCAGCGCTTACGATAAATCCACCCATCGTTCTCAAATTTTTGAAAGACGCTGTTGCCCATTCAGCAGGTAAAGCCGGAAAAACTTCTACATAGTTATTTTTGCTCTGAATGAGCAATTCGTGTATTCCTTGTGCAAATGCAAAGTTACCTTCTAAGGTAAATGGTCGATACGTAAAGTCTGAATATTGCCCGCCTTTTTGGTCGCCATTCAAATGAAAGGAATTGGAGGAACAAAAGTTCTGCGCAAATTTTCGAAGATTGGTTACGGCTTCTTTTCCTTGTTTAGCGCGCGCGTGTAAACAAGCCATCCATGCAAAGGAATAACCAACCCACGCACGTGTACCCAGTTTTTTAATGTGATCTAGGGAGCTCTCAATGAGCTCTTTTTCATGCGGATTATTGATGTCTAATAAATCCAATGGATAAATTGCCATATAGGGAGACATGTGACGGTGGGAATGTTTCATTGGAAGATTTACAGCAACTTGTAGCCCAGTTTCATCGGTCGCATAGTGAGGTAGTTGCGCCTTGCATTTTAACCAATTCTCTGCTTCTTGCGGTTTGCACATTGCTGTACTCACCTCTGTAGCAGCCTGGAAAAGAAAATGCGCTAAACTAAGATCGAAATTAGTCCAATTGTCAAACCATGCTGATACACTATTGTCGTTGTATTCGGGACTGCTGCTCAAGGGCAGGTAACGGCGTTCATTTTTAAGTGTGGTTATATTTTTAAGGTAAGTTGCAGATTCCATGATATAGGGATAGGCTTGTTCTTTTAGAAAGGTTTTATCCATGCTATATTTCCATTGCCAATAAAAATGCTGGGCCGCCCATGCACCAATAGTAGGAGAAAGAGAATACTGAATCCATCCACCCATAGGGTCTCCATTTAACGTGAGGACACCGGGTACATTCAGCCCATCGACACCAAAATATTGCTTTGTAAAGTCCTTGTTTTTTTTGCGGATCTTCCAGAGCCAATCCGTATAGCTTTTGGCTTCGGCCAATCTATTTCCCGAATAGGCTGGCCAGTAGCTTAATTGTGTATTAAGGTCATTGTGAAAGTCGCCTTTCCAAGGAGGAAGACCACCATTATCCGCCGTCCACACGGCCTGAAGCGTAATTGCTGGAGCACCTTCTCTTGCGACAGCACCGAGTTTATACATATCAAGATAATATTGTTTTTCAAGATTTTTATCAGGAATGGTTATACTTGATTTGGACCAATAGTTTGACCACCAATGCAAATGGTTTGCTTTTTCTTCGGTGTATTTTTTGAGGGAAAGTGCAGATGGGGTTGCCTTTTGATCATTGACGATTGTCCAATAACCAATCAGCTTTTTAGCTGATATTTTTTCCCACTTCAATACAACTTCAAAAAAATGATCATCATACGTATTTTGGTGCAGCACTTCATAGTTGCTGGTGCGGATTATATTTCCTTGCTTATACCCTAATCTTGCTAAATCTTGACCTTCGACAACGCTTTTGTTTTCGTCTTTGTTTGTGTTATTTTCATATTGATGTGGAATTAATTGAGGTAAAAGGTCACTAACATTGTTTCCTGTGATTTCAAAATAGCCAAATGGTTTATAGGCATGTATGAAGGTTTTTAATATCCTACCATCTTTAAATCTAAAAATATTGGTGGCCTGTTCCAGATCAAGTACGTTTGAAACGACAGTGCCAAATTTCGCCAAGTCAAAGAACAGCGACGCTGCTGGAAGCTTAGTGGGATAGGGGGATCTGTCATAAGGAGCGTCTCCCCACTGTTGTACAATGCCGTAGCTGTTGTTTTTTATTTGTTGTTGGACCCAATTGAAATTGTGGTTTTCTATTGCAAAGGCCTTTCTTTCGTCCCATAGATCTGCGCGATCAAGTGAAAATCGAATCGTATTGTCTTTTTTCCAAATCAGTGCACCCAATTGACCATTTCCCAAGGGAATGGCTTCATCCCATCGCGAAGCCAACTGATCGAAATGGAGGTTGTTGTCAGGTGTTGGTTGCCCGAAAGAGAACAGGGTAAACGAACAGCATAGTATTAAATAAAGATATTTCATAATTGAAAGGGTTAGCTTGTAAATTTAAAACTCTGGATGGGGAGGTACTGACACTATTGTTACTTTTTTGCATACTATTTTAGCAAAGCGATGGCCCTGATACTGGAATCACGTTTAAGCAAATTTAACTGAGATGTATGCAGTGTATGAAATCAAAAAAGTGAGTTCGTATCGAAATTGTTATACTTTTTGAGACGAAAGAATATGGTATAAAAGTACCGTTTTTAGGGTCTGCAGTTTAACCGAAAAAAGTACATCATGCTGTTTTAAATCAATCTTTTGAGCAAGTGGGAATATAGTATCCAGAAAACCTTGCAAGAGCAAAGGGTAATATTGTTTATGTTTCTGTTAATCCAGTTTTAGTATAATCCAGTGTTGTTATCTAATTTTATCCTACTCGAAACTAGCACATTTATCGGATAGTTTCGGCTCCGCTTAACGAAAAAAACAATCATTATTTATTTCGTTGTAGTGCATAAACCTAAAATATTATAGAGTAGATATATCCCAATGCTATGAGAAAAAAGATTGTGGTGCTAACATTATTGGCGCTTGTGCTTATTGGTACGAGCATTTTGACCTTTGGAAAGAAAGAGCCAATTGATTTTAGCGCTGATGTTAAACCGATATTGAATAAACATTGTATCACATGCCATGGTGGGGTTAAAAAAAATGGCGGACTGAGTTTTCTTTTTGAAAATGAGGCCTTCGCCAAAGCCGAGTCTGGCAAACCAGCAATTATTCGTGGCGATGGCGAACATAGTGAACTGGTAAAGAGACTGATTTCCGATGACCCTGAATTGCGTATGCCTTACAACGCCCCTAAACTGAACGATGATGAAATTGATATACTCAAAAGATGGATCGATGAAGGTGCCAAATGGGGAGAGCATTGGGCATATACTACGCCCAAGGATACTGAGGTACCTAAACCTTTTTCATTGCTCGGTATATTTGGTGTCAAACCTAAAGGGGTGAACAATACGATTGATTTTTTTGTTTTGGATAAGATGAAGGAGAAGAAATTATCCTTTGCTGATGAGGCCGATAAAGCACTGTTGTTACGGAGAGTGTATTTAGATCTGATTGGTATTCCACCCACGTTGGCAGAAATTCAAGCCTTTGAAGCAGATCAGCGTGATGATGCTTATACCTTGCGTGTAGATAGTTTGCTGGCGTCGCAGAAATATGGCGAAAAGTGGGCGAGTTGGTGGTTGGATATGGCGCGATATGCAGATACGAAGGGTTACGAGAAGGATGGTTCGCGCACGATATGGTCCTATCGGGATTGGGTCATTAAGGCCTTGAACAAGGATATGCCTTATGATGAATTTACGATTGAACAGCTCGCTGGGGATTTGCTCCCGGAGCCAACCAAGGATCAACTTATCGCAACCGCCTTCCATCGCAATACCATGAATAATGATGAAGGGGGGACCGATAGTGAGGAATTTCGGATGGCTGCGGTTTTGGATCGCTTAAATACAACCTATCAAGTATGGTTGAGTACAACCTTCGAATGCGTACAATGCCATAGCCATACTTATGATCCCTTTAAATTTGAAGAGTATTATAAATCGTTAGCTTTTTTTAACAACACCAGAGATGAAGACACCCAAGGTGATCATCCTAAACTTCGTTTTTATACGGCACAAGATGAAAAGCGAATTGACAGTATAAAAAGGTGGTTGTCGACTACGGGAAATACAAGCTTGGTAAAATCAACAGATCTATTCCTTCACACTCTTGAACCCAAAATACATGCGCATTACAGCGATCAAATAGTAGATGGTGCGCTTTATGATACGAAATGGTTGGGGGTTAGAACTGGAGGATCGGCTCGGTTAAGGGCAATAAACTTGGATAATAAACAGCAATTTTTTATGAATTTCTGGACAGGCGCGGTAGGTGGAAAATTAGAAATTCACGTGGATAAACCTACAGGACCAATTCTCGCCGTTATTGATTTGCCGAGTACAAATGGAAGACAGGTTATTCAGTCTCCCATACTCCCGACTCGCGGTGTACATGACTTATATCTGGTTTTCAAAAATCCATCTGTGGCGCATGGGCAGCCGATCTGCATGATTGAATGGTTTGCATTTCGTGAGAACTTTCCACATGAAAAGTCACTGGATAATATGAATTTTCAAAAGACTTTTCTCCAGTTGGTCAACATGCAACCCGAAGGTGTGCCAATCATGATTGAAAATCCCAAAGACATGCATCGTAAAACAAATGTATTTATACGTGGTAACCGTCTGTCTCTGGGGGCGGAAGTACAGCCTACAGTTCCGGCTTCACTGAATAGTTTCCCGAAAGGCGCTCCGCGCAACCGTCTGGGGTTTGCGCAGTGGATTGTCAGTAAGGAAAACCCCTTGACAGCACGAACCTTAGTTAATCGCGTATGGGCACAGCTATTTGGCCGGGGCCTAGTTGAACCATTGGGAGATATGGGCACTCAGAGTATCCCGCCAATTCACCGAGAGTTATTGGATTACCTTGCCCTAGATCTGATGAATACCAAAAAGTGGAGCGTTAAAAAACTGATCCGCGAGATTGTCTTATCCGGAACGTATAAGCAGTCCTCTAGCTTGAACAATTCCAATTTTGAGAAGGATCCACAGAATTATTATTTGGCAAGGGGACCTCGGTTTAGATTATCTGCCGAACAGATTCGTGACCAAGCTTTAGCTGTAAGTGGATTGCTCAGCAACAAAATGTATGGACCAAGTGTAATGCCCTACCAACCGGATGGGGTATGGATGACTGTATATAGCGGTGAGTCCTGGGTGAAAAGTACTGGAGAAGATCAATACCGAAGGGGCATCTATACGTTTTTAAAGCGTACGAGTCCTTATCCGTCTTTTGTTTCTTTTGATGCTTCTAGGAGGGAGGTTTGTTTGGTCGACCGTATTCGCACCAGTACACCGCTGCAAGCGCTTGCCACATTAAATGATCCTGTTTATCTCGAAGCGGCTAAACATCTGGGGACTATTATGGAGAAAGAGGGAAATGGAAACCTTCGGAACGGTATTCGTGTCGGTTATAAACGTGCCATGTTGAAGGATGCCGATGAAAAGAAACTCAAAGAGCTGGAACATCTTTATCAAAAGGCATTGGTTGATTTCAGCAAAAAGCCTGATTCGGCAGCCAAATTTTTGAATGAAGATTTAGCAAAAAGCAATGTAATGGTCCTGCCTTCAAAAGCTGCCTACATGCTTGTTGCGAATGCAGTGTTGAATTTGGACGAATTTTTAACGAAATCATAAATATTGAAATGATAAATATGGACCGAAACTTCTGAATAAGGACTATCGTATGAAAACGAAGTCTTTATTGAGAAGGTTAGACCTATAAAATAGTAAGAATATAAACCGAAATGAGCTAAAGCTGCGCACTAAAATTTTAGAGACACAGCTCGTTCATACGTAATGATAGTCAGATGAAAGACCTAAATAAGCTAATAAAAGAAGCGCAACAATTTGAATTGCAGGCTGTCACCAGAAGACATTTTCTAAAAGATTGTGTGGCCGGTATCGGCGGTATTGCTTTGGGGAGTTTGTTAACGAGTTGTAATGGATGGGGACAGTCAAAATCAGCAGAAAAGTTGGATCTGAATGCACTCAATCCACTTGTGCCCAAGCCACCTCATTTCCCAGGTAAGGCTAAAAGTGTCATTTACCTGCATATGGCTGGCGCTCCATCACAATTGGAGTTATTTGATTACAAGCCTGCCTTGCAGAAATTACATAATCAACCTTGTCCGGAGTCCTTGCTTGCGGGAAAGAAATTTGCTTTTATTCGTGGGATTCCAAAAATGTTGGGACCACAGGCTACTTTTAAACAGTATGGAGCAAGTGGGGCTTGGGTATCAGATCATTTGCCTCATTTTAGTAAAGTCGTTGATGAAGTGAGTTTTCTGAAGGCTGTGCATACCGATCAGTTCAATCACGGCCCGGCCCAATTGTTTATGCATACAGGAAGTGCCCGTCTCGGTCGCCCTAGCATTGGTTCATGGGTAACTTATGGTCTGGGATCTGAAAATAGCAATTTACCCGGTTTTGTTGTGTTAACATCGGGAGGTAAAACGCCTGATGCTGGTAAAAGTGTCTGGGGAAGTGGATTTTTACCATCGGTATACCAAGGTGTTCAATGTCGTTCAAAGGGTGATCCCGTATTGTACATTGCCGATCCTGAAGGAATGGGAAGGGGTATGAAGCGTGATTTGATCGATGCCATAAATAACGTCAACAAAACAGAGTACGATACCTTTAAAGACCCCGAAACCTTGTCGCGGATCGCACAATATGAGATGGCTTATAAAATGCAGGTAGCCGTACCTGAAGTGATGGACATCAATAATGAACCGGCTTATATTCACGAATTGTACGGAACAGAGCCTGGTAAGGAATCGTTCGCCAATAATTGCCTATTGGCTCGGAAACTCGTAGAACAAGGGGTGAGATTCGTTCAGTTATTTGATTGGGGCTGGGACAGTCACGGTACAAATCCAGCAGATTCGATTGATCTCGGTTTTAGAAATAAATGCCGAGAGATTGATCGACCAATGACCGCATTAATTATGGATCTAAAGCAACGTGGTTTGCTGGAAGAAACACTGGTGGTGTGGGGCGGGGAATTTGGGCGCACACCGATGCAAGAAAATAGGGACAACAGCGACATGCCATTCCTGGGACGTGATCATCATACCGATGCCTATACCATCTGGATGGCAGGTGGAGGAGTTCGTAATGGTATAAGTTACGGTCAAACCGATGATATCGGGTTCGCCGGGGTAGAAGGGCGTAGTTCTGTACACGATGTCCATGCGACCATGCTTCATCTTTTGGGTTTTGATCATGAGAAATTTACATACGATTTTCAGGGAAGACCATTCCGATTGACAGATGTGGAGGGTGAACTAATTCAAGCTATAATTTAAAAAAATGAAACAATTTCTAGTATTAATTTTATTTATGAGCAGTTTTCTATCCATGACTGCCCAGCAGTTGCACATTAAATATTATTGCACCAATTGGGGAAATAGTGATTCCTGGGATACGTTCTGTCTCCGTGTGAAAAATGCAGGTTACGATGGTGTTGAATCCTGGTTACCTGGTAGTCCCAAAGAGCGCAAAGAGATGATCGATGCATTACATAAACATGGATTGAGTTTAGGGTTACTTTCAGGGGGATCTGGTGGAACTTATGAGGAATATAAAGAAAGTTTTAAGCGTAATTTGGATGAAGCAGCACAGCTGAAACCCGATTATATTAATTGCCATACAGGTAAAGATTATTACTCGTTTGAACAGAACAAAACATTGATTGAGCTTGCTGATGCAGCTAAAAATAAGTACCGTATTCCCGTTTATCATGAGACACACCGCGGAAGATTTAGTTTTGCAGCCCATGTAACAAAAGAATATTTAGAGAAGATTCCGACGTTACAACTTGCGTTGGATATTTCGCATTGGTGCAATGTACACGAATCAATGCTTTCTGATCAGACCGAGGCCGTAACAAAGGCACTGTCCAGAACTGAGCACATTCATGCACGCATTGGGCATCCCGAAGGACCACAAGTCAACGACCCCGCCGCTCCTGAATGGAAGAGTATTGTTGCACAACATTTGGCCTGGTGGGATAAAGTTGTTGCTAAACACAAGGAAAATGGGATGAAGTTATTAACCATAACAACCGAGTTTGGCCCAGCGGGTTATTTACCCACATTGCCATTTACACAACAACCGGTGGCCGATCAGTGGTCAATCAATGTCTATATGTTGCATTTACTCAAAGACAGATATAAAGAATGATGGTTTTCTTTGATGAATTATTGGGCTTTTCGGGACGATTTCATCCTCTTTTGGTCCACCTACCGATCGGCATATTGTTGTTGGCTTTTGTTATGGCAATTATTGCGCAGTTTAAAGGCGGAGCTATGTATTTGCCTGCTATTAAGCTCTCCTTATTCCTAGGGACTATAGCCGCCATAGTGGCTGCTTTATCGGGTTATCTGCTTTCACGAAATGGAGGTTATGAGGAGGATGTACTGAGCTATCACAAGTGGTTAGGAATTGTCGTGGCGTTGAGCAGCTTATTATTGTGGTTTCTCTATCGTAAAGAATCTTCTGCTGCATTTCGCTTTTGGCTTTTTTTTCTCGTAGTAATCATGATTGGGGTCACTGGACACTATGGTGGAACATTAACGCATGGAAAGGGCTACTTTGTCGAAGCTATGCCAGTGGCACTAAAAAAGCTGTTTAAAACGGAAGAAGATAAAGAGGAGGTTCTTATCGTTCAAAATGCACAGGAAGCAGAAGCCTATAATGGAATTATTCAACCTATTCTTAAACAGCGTTGTCAAAGCTGCCATGGGCAAAAAAAGCAGGAAGGGGGGCTGGCATTGGATACAAAAGAGAATTTGTTAAAAGGGGGAGAGAATGGCACAGTACTGCATGCAAACGATTCGAAAAAGAGTGAATTATATGCCAGGTTGGTATTACCTGAGGGACATAAGAAGCGAATGCCACCTAAAGGTCGTACTCCGATAACTCCTGATCAGATCAGACTGATTGCCTGGTGGATAGATCAAGGAGCCAATTTTGATAAAAAAGTGCGTGAAATACCACAAACGGAGGAAATCGCTCATTTGTTGAAAAAATTGGAAACAGGGGAAAAAGACACTCCATCGGTATTATATGCAGATTTACCTGCGGCGCCAGCTTTGCCAAAAGATAAAATCGATGCTTGGCAGGCTAAGGGTATTAAGATCATCCAAGTTGCAAAAGATAATAACTTTGTGTTGGTTAATGCCATTAATTATCCTCAATTTAATGATAAGGACCTACAGGAATTATTAAGTATTAAGGATAATATTGTACAGCTGAAATTAGGAAATACAGCTGTTACAGATCTTGCTTTCTCAATATTTTCGGCAATGCCGAGTCTTTCCCGCCTACATCTAGAAAATACAGAAATTTCCGATGCCGGATTGAGCCAGTTGAAAGGTCTGTCAAAATTAACGTATTTAAATCTGACGGGAACAAAAGTTACCTCAAAAGGTCTGTCAAAACTGAACGACCTTCCGAGTTTAAAAAACGTCTATCTCTATAAAACCGCAAATCAGGAAGTCGCTACGATAAAGCAGCTGAACGCTAAGATTAAGGCAGATACCGGTAATTATAGTTTGCCTTTTATTGAAACCGATACAATCAGGTTTTGAGCTGTTGTTGGAATTGCTGGCTATACGCTGGAAATCCGCGATCCGAATGAAATATTATTGTATAATTTAACGATTGGGTAAGATGGGAAAGTTATTAAGGAACATAAACAGGATATCTTAGCAGATGTGAAGCGAATGTATAAGGGGAATGAGACAAAATGCGCTAGAGTGGGATAGGAGGAATAGGAATAGGAATAGGAATAGGAATAGGAATAGGAATAGGAATAGGAATAGGAATGCGGAGGTGACGATTTCAAATAAAAGAGCAGCAAGGAATTTCCTGCTGCTCTTTTTACATCACGATAAGCTGTTTTTATTTCGTGCCAGCACCTTCTAATAACTCGATGGCATCGTAAAGGACACCTGCTTCACCTCTAAAAGTTCCAGAGCCCTCTGGTTTGTTATCTTTTGTGTACCATTCATAAAATCCTTTGTTTTTGATAACACGGGCAAGCATCGGCTGTATTTGCGCATAAGCTTCCTGTTGAAAGCCATTTTTAACAAGCTGCTGAATCATACGACCACCAAACCAGGTCCAGTCCCCACCATTTTGATAACCGTAAGGATACATGCCTTTGTTCTTAAACGAGCCTGCCGGATAAGTTGGGTACACGGTAAGTCCAATAGTTGCTGCACCAGCATCTTTTACATTTTTAATCATTTTATCCAATGAAACTTTTATTTGCTCTTTGCTGAGCAAATTAGCCTCAATAGCAATTGCTGTTCCACCATGATAATAGATTTGATTTTCATCAAAATCAGCCGCAAATGGAGAGCCTTTGATATAAATATGGGGAATAAACTTTTGGTTCTTTTCATCCCAAAGGTGTTTCATGGTATTACTTGCTATAGACGCTCTGATTTTTCCCCACTTTTCTTTTTTCTCAGGGAAAAGATCCATGTAATTGTCAAGCGCGATCAAAAACATTGCATTGTCGTAGATGTCCAAAGCAATATGCGAATTTTCATCCAGGTGGACACCCCAATCGTGTTCAGGTTGAACGTCACCCCAATCGACTGTAGTTGCGCCCCAAAGTAAACCATAAGTAGCATTATAACGTTTGTCCAATAAAAATTGTAAAGCATGCTCCATGCGATCCTTTACAGCCGCATTTCCAATTTTTTCATCGAGAAAAGCCTTATCTTTCGTTGCAACGATATATTTATGTACCGCTTGGATCAAAGAAGACTCCTGGTCCGTTTCAACTGTATTTTTGTGTGCTGCATAATCAGGAGCTAAGGGACTAGTGATGGTATAATAGTCCGATACGCCATTTTTTAAGCTGGATTTTTTGACAAAACCATCGGCAATATTACCATCAGGACCTTGTAGCTTAAAAAACAAAGCTAATTGATCTTTGATCTGTTCATGGGGATGGACTTTTGTTGCTAAGGTGATAAATGTATTGTAATCTCTAATCCACACCTCACTGTATCCATCCCCCGCATTGAATCCACTTTTAATGACGTTCGTAGCCATATCTTTGACAAGATTGAAGCTGCTGTCTTTTTGGATGCTGTCCTGTAAATTGCTTGTCGAAACCTTACCGCCAGCATTTTGGCAGGACAGTAATAGGAGAGACGAAGATAACGCAAAAAATAGAGTTCTCATTGTGCTGTTAGTTTATAGTAAATGGTTTGATTAACATTTGGATTCTTTGACAAAAGATTGGATAACCTTTGCCTTATCGTTTCCTAAATTACGCAATGTATAGGATCCGGCAGCAGCAGGAACAGCAAAAGTCTCAGCATAATGAAAGACTTTCTTCATGCCATTTGCTGTCGTCAGCTCAATTGCCTCCCCCTCCACAAGCATCATGATGTGACACTGTCCTTGTGTTTCAATTGCAACATCCTGATCGAATTCGTATCTAAAAACATCGTAGAAATGATCTTCATGCGTTGGCAAATGTATTCTTGTTGCTTGCGCATCAAGGGCTACTTCAGTGGGCTGAGCAAGCAGCGTGTTTTTTACGACATCACCTTTTCGGCTAAAATTGAGGTTGGCGAATGCTCTATCAATATTTAATGGGCGTGGTTTCCCATCTAAATCCGGACGCACCCAGTCGTACATTTTAAAGGTATAATTGTAAGGTGTTGCACTGATTTCGAGTACGAGATTATTCACGCCGGAAGAATGTACAGTACCATGTGGTATCAAATACAATTGGTGTTTCTTGGATTCGAATTTTTGAACGTATTGCTCGATATCCATGGCTGTTCCGGTATGGAAGCTCTCTTCTAAAGCTGAGCGAAATTTGTCTGCATCAATGGATTGCTGAAAGCCCAGATACACTTGTGCGTCCTCTTTTCTATCAACGATATAGTATGATTCGTCCTGTGTGAAGTTTTCTCCAAATTCTGTTTTTGCATAGGCTGGACTAGGGTGACATTGAATGGATAGGTTGCCGCCATCAAAGGTATCCAGAAAATTGAAGCGTATCGGGAATTCAACATCGAAACGTTGCTGGGCATGACCAAGCACATTGGCACTTTCTTGAAACATCAATTGATCAAATGAAATTTCGAGTGTATGTCCATCTGCTTCGAGCAAAATGCCATTCTCAGGGACAATCATTTCGAAGGACCACGCATAGTTTTTGACATGCTGATCTATGCCTGAAAGGTGCTCTTTCATCCACTGTCCACCCCATACGCCGGGTTCAAAAGTTGGTCGTACGCGGAAGTAATTTTGGGACATGGCCAGCAAAGTAGCATGTAGATTCTTCCCTGTGATCCATGGTAGGTTTTGGGACGATTGTTGATCGGCAAGAATTTCGACACGGGAAAGGATAGACCTTTTATGTCTATTCAATATTTCCCAATCGACAAAATAGTAACGTTTGTAGGTTTCCTTTTGATTGGTCTGTGTTGAACAACCTAAGTTTGAAGCTTCTCCCGCACGCATACGTTGAATTAGCACGTTTTTGGGCAGATCAATAAACATCAGCTGACTAGACGTATCGACTAATGATGCTCCAGGGCCATAAAAGATGGTATACTCAGCTTGTATTGATTCGGCGTTTGCTCGTATGGTTTGAAGGTCCGCAAGCTTTTGGGTGTCAAAGTATTCAATGAGTTGAATCCCGGCCTTTTTTCCAAATAATGGATCGTCGCCACCGAGGTATGGTGCGACAAGCTCCTGGATCGCTGATTCAGTTTTTAAAGCTGAATCCATGGCAATAAATCGTGGAGTTACGCCCTGTTTTTCAAATTCTTGCTTTAGCTTGGGGATGATTGTAGCCCAGTCAACACCTACAAAACCATCAATGCTATGTATATTATGTGTAATGAGATGTGCAGCAAGATCCGTGTAGGAATTTGATAGTGTTCCTTGAACCGGAAACGTCGGTGTGATTTCGTACTGAAAAGGTTTTGTTTGAGTATTAGAATACATATAATGTAATTTATTGCAAATGAATGATGTTGGATTAAGTCGCTTTTTGCTTACTTGTTTGTTGATTTTTTATTGTGCTTTTCAATCCAGAATTTTTCGATCTCTTCCAAAGGTTTACCCTTTGTTTCCGGAAGGAATGCAAGTACAACAAGGAATGCGATGGCACAGAAAAATGCAAACAACCAGAACGTATAGCGGGCCCCCCAGGAAGCGAGTAGAATGGGTGTTAGTTGTCCCACGATAGCATCGGAAATCCACATCACCATAATACTGATACCCATGGCACGAGCCCGGATGGCATTTGGGAAGATTTCGGCCGCCACAACAAATTTTAGCGGGCCAATGGAAAAAGCAAAGAAAAATAAGAACGAAAGTATAGCGATAATCAATGCGATATTATTGACTTGACCTTGATTAAAAAGATATCCAGTAACCAGCAAACTCAGGGTAGCACCTACCGTTCCCAAAAGATATAAGGGACGTCTACCCCAATTGTCAACCTTCCAGATGGCAAAGAAAGTAAATAACACATTGGCGGCTCCAAAGAATAGTTGAGCATGATAGGAATTATTTAATGAAATACCAGATTCAAGCAATATGCTCGGACCATAGTAGACAATTGCGTTTATGCCACTGAGCTGTGAAAATAAAGGAAGGAATAAGCCCAATAGGAAGGCCTTGCGATAAATAGGCGAGAAGAGATCACGTAGATTTCCCTTCGAGGAAACGTTGCCGACCTCTTGTATATCCGATAGTCCTAATGCGCCACTGATCGCTGCTACTTCCGTGTTCCGCCCATTTTTAGATAGCCAACGTGGACTTTCAGGAATAAAGTAAACTCCGATGCATAACAATAAAGCCGGTACTGCACCAACTAAAAACATAGTTCGCCAGAGTTCATTTTGCTGTGCGGAGCTATATTCGAGAATCAAATAATTGCTGATATACGCAAAAAGGATCCCGAATGTAATAGCGAGATGGTAACAGGTGACTGATCTTCCTCTAAATTTACTTGGCGATATTTCAGCGAGATATAAGGGCACAACGATTGAGGCTATTCCAACACCCAAGCCCCCAATGCTTCTACTTGCAATTAATATGCTATAAGAAGGACTGAATCCACAGCCAATTGCTGAACATAAAAAGAGCAGGGCCGCAGTAACAAAGGCTGGTTTTCTGCCGTATTTATCTGTTAATGGTCCTGTGAAAAATACACCGACAATACAGCCTAGCAGGGCTGAACTGACAAAAACGCCCTCTTGAGCAGGAGATAGTCCGAAAAATTGCTTTACTAACGGCAATGCACCTGCAATTACAGCCATATCGAAACCGAAAAGGAGTCCTCCAAGTGAAACGATACATAAAATGATGATAAATCTCTTTGACATCTGCGGTTTATATTAATATGTATATACATACAAACATATATCTATTTTTTTAATTATGCAAAAAATCTTATTTTAGCACAAGCAATCCAACTGATGAATTTAAAAATAGATCATAAAAGCCCTGTTCCGCTGCATATACAAGCAGAGAATCTGTTACGCGAATTAATTAAGCAGCCTGAATATATAGAGGGTAAGTTATTGCCCAACGAAATTGAATTAGCAAAAAGATTGGCAATTTCCCGTTCTACTTTGCGTTTGGCGATCAATAAACTAGTCTACGAGGAGTTGCTCATTAGAAAGAAGGGAATAGGCACGAAGGTGGCTAGTTCCAAATTTAGTTCCAAATCCAAGAATTGGCTGAGTTTCTCACAAGAGATGAAAAACCGAGGAATTGAGGTAAAGAATTTTGAGCTTCACGTCAGCTGGGTTGTTCCGGACAAAGCAGTCTCGAAGTTTTTTAATGTAGATGAGGAGCAAAAGCTATTAAAACTAGAACGTCTGAGAGGAAAGAAAGATGACCCATTTGTTTATTTTATCTCTTACTTCCATCCGCGTATAGGTTTAAACGGCGATGAAGATTTTAAGAGACCTTTATATGAGATCTTAGAAGCAGATTATCATGTCGTTGCAGATCTTTCTCAGGAAGAGCTGGATGCAATGGCCGCAAATAAATTTATAGCTGATAAATTGGAGATTAATATCGGTGATCCTATTCTGTCCCGCAAGCGCTTTGTATTTGACCAATCTGGGAAGCCGATTGAATATAATTTAGGGTTCTACCGCGCGGAAAGTTTTACCTATACTGTCGAAAGCAGAAGAGATTATTAGGGAATTCACTCATCCTTTTTGAATGGATTAATTGGATGAGTGAATAGCTAATTTATTTATTCTTTTAATGATTCTTTTCCAGGGTAGTTTCAGCCCAGCTTTCTAGGAGAGCTATTGCTTTATTCAGCACGCCTGCTGAACCTTTGAATTTTCCTGATCCACTGGGTACGTTATTTTGACCATACCATTCGTAAAATCCTTTGTTTTTCACAACCCGATCGATCATCGGTTGGAGTTCGGTATAGGCTTCCTGATAAAAGCCATTTAAAACGAGTTGCTGGATCATCCGCCCGCCAAACCAGGTCCAATCACCACCATTTTGGTATTGGTAAGGTTGAGCCATTCCGCCAATGAAAAATCCGACGGGATAGGTTGGGTACAAGGTCAATCCAATACTCGGCATGCCAGATAACCGCACGTTTTCAAGCATTTGTTTGTTGACTGTTTTTATTTCTGAAGGTGTTAGTAGCCCCGCTTCTATAGCGATGGCGGTGCCGCCATGATAATGGATCGTATTTTCATCAAATCCTTTAGGAATAGGTGATGTCCTAGGGTATATGTGCGGAATGAATTTTTGTTTTTTCTTATCCCATAAATAACGTCTACTGTTCGTTTCGAGACTCTTTTTTAATCCTTTCCATTCCGCCACCTTGGGAGAGTTGGGCTGGATATCAATCAATGCCTGCAATGCAATAATAAACATCGCGTTGTCATAAATATCGATTGCCTCATTGGAAAGTTGGTCATTCCAATCACAACCAAAGCTGTCGTTGGGCTGTACATCTCCCCAATCTGCTGTCATCGCACCCCAAAGTAGCTGATACTTTTGGTTGAACCGTTCCTTTTTCAGATAATCCAACATAAGTTGGATACGGTCTTTTACAGAAATTCCACCGATAGACTCTTCCAAGATACTGTAATCCTTTGTTTTTATTATGTATTTACCCAACAATTGGATGAGTGACGTTTCCTGGCCGGTTTCTACCGTGTTTTTAAAACCCACATGATCAGGAGCGTTTTTTGAATAGTAGGGTGTATCATCATGCCAGGTAAAGTCTTTCTTTAGTACATAGCCGTCTACCATTTCGCCATTGGGCTGTTGCATCCTAAAAAATACTAAAATAGCCCCTCTAATGTCCGCTTGGGACCGCTCTTCCAATGCGGTTTCGATGAATGTATTGAGATCTCTGGCCCAAATTTGTGAGTAGCCACTTCCCGCATTGAAACCTTCTTTGATGACCTCTCGGGCAAGGCTGTCCACATATTTTAGGTTTTGATCCGCTAGAATGCTTTTTGCTAACTTAAGTTGCGCGATACGGTCGGATTTTGTTTGTTGTGCTGATAGTTGGGTTCCGAGTAACAGAAGTATTAGACTAAAAAATGTGGTGTTTTTTTTCATTGTGGTTGTATTGTAATTAATTAGGATTGACAAGTGTACCTGTCAATCATTGGTATTTATTTCAACGTTAATTTGTATTTATTTCAGGCTTGTGATCGAAGATCAGCCGTTCGATGTGTATTTTTTTGAATTTATTTACTGGTTATATTTTAATATGTATGTACAATCAAAGTTATGGAAAAATGTCAGTATTTAAGCTTTAATAGTGTTTTATTTGATTAGTATTTAAAATTTTACAAATTTAGGCGTTGCGATGCAATCTGTTAAGTCGTTAAATTAAGTAATAAAATCTAACTCATGTTTATACATACTCTATTTTTTTGTAAGTTTGCTGTAGAACCTAATTGAGAACAATGGTAAAGCGTATCATTTATTATTTTTGTAGTTTATTTGTGAGTACGGCAGCTGTTTCCGCACAGCAGAAAACAGATTTGACCGTTTTTGTAAAACCTAATATTGGATCCGTCCATAGTCGGTATTTCTTTTATACACCAGCAGCCGTACCTTTTGGAATGGCTAAGCTCGCTCCGAGCACAAATGGAAGCTATGGGAACAAGTCGGGCTGGGAGGCCTTGGGTTATGACGATAGGCATACCTCAATAGAAGGCTTTGCTAATTTTCACGAATTTCAGGTAGGCGGAGTGGTATTTGCACCATCCGTCGGAAAATTGAAGACAATGCCCGGTCAACTTGATCGTCCAAAAAGCGGTTATCGTTCCGATTTTGACAAGAAGGATGAATTTGCCACTTCTGGCTATTACCGTGTCATGCTAAAAGATTATAATATACTTGCTGAGCTTACGGCAACGAAGCGTGTCGGTTTTCACCGCTATACTTTTCCAAAAACGGAAGAAGCCAACCTTATTTTCGATATTGGCCATGTGATGGGGGAAAGTGGACCGGTCGTTGATGCCGAAGTAAATTATGACAAACAGCACGTCTGGGGATATGTGGTTACCAATCCTGTATATGTACAAAAATATCAGCAGGGGGCTACGGTCAAAATGTTTTTCTTTGCGGAGATCAACAAACAACCGAAGTCTTTTGGGACATTTAGAGATTCTATAACTTTTGACCAACATACGCGCATAAAAGGAAAAGGAGCTGGAGTATATCTGAAGTTTGGCACTGAAGCAGGCGAATCAATAGACATCAAGACGGGTTTATCTTATACTTCTGTAGAAAACGCACAACTGAATTTGCTTAAAGAGGCGAAGGATATGTCGTTTGATGCTGCAAAGAATAATGCCTTGCAAACCTGGAATAGTGAACTGGGAAGAATTTTGGTGGAAGGGGGCAAAGCGGACGACCGCATTAAATTTTATACGGGATTGTATCATGCTTTACTTGGCCGTGGGCTTGCAAGCGATGTAAATGGTGCATATCCCAAAAATGACGGCTCGGTAGGGCAGATTGCCCTAAATAAGCAAGGGCAACCGATTCATCATCATTATAATACCGATGCTATCTGGGGCGCATTTTGGAATTTGACACAGTTGTGGTCTATTGCGTATCCAGACTATTACAACGACTGGATTCAGAGTCAATTGTTGGTCTATCGCGATGCAGGTTGGTTAGGAGACGGTATTGCCAACAGTAAATACGTTTCGGGTGTAGGAACTAATTTTACGGGTTTGGCAATCGCAGCGGCCTACAATGTCGGTATTCGTGACTATGATATGAATCTTGCTTATGATGCGGTACGCAAAAATGAATTGGAAGCGAAGGACCGTCTGCCTGGAGCAGGAAAGTTAGATGTGGGAGTTTTCGTCCGCAAAGGCTACTCACCTTATATAAAAGATGATCATGGCAGTCCCGAATTAATGACCAATGGATCTCCTTTTGGCGCTTCGCATACCTTGGAATATGCTTTTTCCGCTGGAGCGGCTGCGCAATTTGCAAAATCATTGGGGCGTCAAAAAGACTATGTTAAATTTCAGGAATTATCCAATGGATGGCGCAATCTGTATGATGCCGAGACGAAGTTTATGCGGCCAAAGGATAGTACTGGACGATTCATTTCAAACTTTAACCCTTATGAACCATGGCGTGGATTTCAGGAAGGAAATGCATGGCAGTATACGTTCTATGTTCCGCATGTCCCACAAGAATTGGTTAAACTCGTTGGAAAGGATCTGTTCAATCAGCGGTTGGATAGTATCTTTACGGTGTCGCAGAAGAATGTGTTTGGAGGTGGTACACAAATTGACGCCTTCGCAGGGATTGAAAGTCTTTATAATCACGGTAATCAACCGAACCTGCATATCTCTTGGCTGTTCTATTTTTCTGGTAGACCTGATCTGAGTCAAAAATGGGTACGGGCAATTTGCAATGAGTTTTATGGTAACGATGCGATACATGGCTATGGCTACGGACAAGACGAAGACCAAGGACAGCTTGGAGCATGGTATGTCTTGTCGAGTATCGGCCTATTCGATGTCCGAAGTCTCACCACCGAGAAGCCCGCACTTCAGATAGGCGCGCCACTTTTCGATCGGGTAACGATACAATTGCCGAAGAAATTAAGAAAAAATAAATTTATCATTCAGGTGAAGAAAGAGCAACCCAATAGTTCTATTGTTGATCAAGTTCGGTTGAATAATCGCCTGTGGAAAGGTTGGCAACTTCCTTTTGAACGTTTGGTGGAAGGTGGGATTTTAGATCTCAAGTTGAAAGGTGACTAAATATAAGATAAAAAGAGGCTGTCTCAAAAAG